>NZ_JBBGZW010000002.1:600000-886706 GCF_037479095.1 Pantoea nemavictus
ACGCAGACTTTTATGATAGTGCTTCAACTTTGAAAAAGGGGAGCACGATTATGCGAATTTTTGTGACTGGGGCGAGCGGATTTATTGGTTCCGCCATTGTGAAAAAACTGCAGGCACGAGGCGCTGAAGTGCTGGGTTTAGCACGCAGCGAAGCTTCAGCAGAGAAATTACATCAGCAAGGTGTGCAGGTAATACGCGGTGAGCTGGAAGATCTCGCCAGCTTACGCAGTGCGGTAGAGCAAAGCGACGGCGTCATTCATGCCGGATACATCCACGATTTTAGCCGCATGGATCATGCTGCCGAAGTCGATCAACGCGCTATTCTGGCAATGGGCGACGTGCTGGCTGGCTCCAATCGCCCGCTGATTGTCACCACCGGCACCGCGTTAGTCGCACCGGGACAACTCGCCACCGAACAGATTCGTCCGGCAGCGGGCGCACATCCACGGTCTAATTCTAACGTCGCCGCATTGGCGCTAGCCGATCGCGGTGTGCGCGTGGCGTTAGTTCGCTTGCCGCCGACGGTGCATGGTGCGGGCGACCATGGTTTTATCCCGATGATCATCAATATGGCGAAGGAAAAAGGCGCAGCGGTGTATGTCGGCGAAGGAGAAAATCATTGGCCTGCGGTGCATCGCGACGATGCCGCCGAGCTATTTTGCCTTGCCGCCGAACAGGCTGAACCGGGTGCCATTCTGCATGCCGTGCAGGAGGAAGGTATACCGTTTCGGCAGATTGCCGAAACTATCGGTGCGGGATTAGCGCTGCCGGTGAAGAGCCTGACGCTGGAAGAAGCCAAAACCTGGCTGGGCTGGATGGCTTTCTTTGCGTCGGCTGATAATCCTTCATCCAGTGCGTGGACGCGCCAGACATTTAACTGGCAGCCAAACGGACCGGGTTTACTGCAGGATATGCGTGAGGCGGGATATTTTAGTTAGCCTGTCTTAGGCATTGAAGCGGCGCAATGTATTGCGCCGCTTCAGGATGTGCAGTGAATGAACAGCGTACTTAACTAAATGGCTCTTCGCGCGCCAGCAGGCGGGCTATCACATTCAGTGCGCCTTCATCATTATTGCCTTCGGTTCTGTAACGCGATACCGCGCTCACCGGTGCGGCGGCGTTAGCCATTGAGAAGCTATAACAGGCCTGACGCATCATTTCGATGTCGTTGGCACTGTCACCAATTGCTACCACTTCACAATCATCAATACCCCATTTTTCCTGCAGCAATGCGATGCCGTGTGCTTTATGGCAGCCAGGAATGATCAGGTCGACAAAGCCAAATCCGCTGGAAACCGGATGCATAATGTTTTCAATCGCGCCCAGTTCGGCGTGCAGGCGCTCCATCAAAGCCTCTACGCCTTCATGCGCCAGATTCAGGGAAAACTTGAAGATGGTGTCATCGATATCGTAAAGATTGTCGCGCTTTTCCAGGCGATGGTAGTGATTTGCCAACATGCCAATCACCTCATCGGGCATCGATGTGTGCACATAGGCGCCGTTACGACCGCACACTACCGTGCTAATGTCCGGCTCTTTGGCCAAAATATCGAGGATTTGATGCACACGCTCCGGGGCCAGTTCGCCGCAGAAGATCTCTTCATTATTATCAGAAACCCAGGCGCCGTTTTCCGCTACAAAGGCGATCTCATCTTTGATATCAGGAAAATAGCGCTGCAGTTGATAATATTGATTGCCGCTGGCGACCACGAAACGAATGCCCTTCTCTTTCAACAGCGCATACTGACGCGCAAAGCGTTGCACGTTGTACTGCTTATTGTCGTCGAGAAACGTTCCATCCATGTCCACTGCAATCATTTTCACTGCCATTTTGCTCTCCCGTATTTGCTCGCCATTGGCTTTAAAAAGGTCTTTGTTAAGCTTACTCGCGGTGTGGATTATTGAGAATGTGAATAATGAGTTTGATCACCGCTTTCAGAGATTTCCAGTCCATCTTTTACTGTATGTCAGCGCCTTTTTCTCTGATCCAGGCACAGAACATCTCCGCCATGTCATGTGCATAGGCTTTAATCTCAGCGGCCGTGCGCGGCGATTCGGAAAAATGTTTACCCACATTGCCTAGCGTGCTGTTGATCAGATCGGCGGCACGCGCCCGATCTTCCTCCTCCGAATGCGGCAGCAGTTCAAGCAGGAAATCACTGATAACGTTCTCGCCGGCGGCTTGTGCTTCCTGAACTTCCGGGGCATCGCGATAGAGCGGCGCGGCATCATTAAGCGCCGTGCGCATCGCAGCTTCTTCACATTCCGATTGCAAAAAAGCCAGAGTGAGATCGTGCAAACGCTGGCACGGTGTAGCAGCGCTATTGCGTAATATCGCGCCTAATAGATTGCCGGTGCGCTGCCACTCTTCGCTTTGTAATCTGAAAAGAATAGCTGCCTTATTGGGAAAATATTGGTAAAGCGAGCCAATACTCACGCCCGCGCGCTCCGCCACGCGCGCGGTGGTAAAACGCGTGGCGCCTTCCTGCTCTAAAACCTGAGTAGCGGCTTGTAAAATAGCAGAAACCAACTCGCTGGAGCGCGCTTGCTTAGGCCGTTTTCTCTCAGAAATCTTAGCGTTACGTCTTTCCGTCATCAGTAACTCCAGAACACGAATAGTGAAATGCGAATGATTCATCGTATTCTGTTCGCACAGCTTAATCCACTTTTTGATATACGGAAAAAACCATGAACACCTTAACCTCCGCGCCATTAGCCCCGCTGCTGAACTACCTATTTGAGCTCGCCGATAATATGGCCCATCCCACTAATGAAGCGTTTAGAACGATGTCTGACGCAGAGCAAAATCGCCTGCTGCGTAGCAAAACTGATTACATCGAACTGTATGCTCACCTGAAAGATGTGCCGCTGGCGATATCGCGCGAAACCGGCAAGTTGCTCTATATGCTGGCGCGCAGCAGCAGAGCAAAAACGATCATCGAGTTTGGCACCTCGTTTGGTATTTCCACGCTGCACTTAGCTGCAGCGCTACGTGATAACGGCGGCGGTAACATCATCACCTGCGAATTCGAGCCGGGTAAAGTGGCTCTGGCGCGCAATCATTTTGCTGATGCCGGTGTCAGTGATCTGATTGAAGTGCGCGTGGGTGATGCGTTAGCCACCTTGAGCAGCGATTTACCTGCATCCATTGATATGCTGGTGCTGGACGGTGCGAAAGCGATCTATCCGGAGATTCTGGCGTTAGTGCAACCGTATTTGCGTCCTGGCGCGCTGATTGTCGCGGATGATGCCGACTTCAGCCCGGAATATCTCCAGCTGGTGCACGGCAGCGGCGAATTCATCTCGCTGCCGTTTAATGATGGCGTGGAAGTGTCAGTATGGTTGGGGAAGCCGTAGGGAGCCCGGCAAGCCTCCCGCAGAGGTAACGTATTAATTAAACCACGGCTGGAACGGGTCGGGGAGTTCTACCCAGCGATCCGGCCCAGACGCCATCTCGTCATCGGTTAACAGCGCATTTTCCAGCTTGTCGCGCAGCAACGCTTCATCCATATCGATACCGATAAATACCAGTTCCTGGCGCGCATCACCGCTACCATCAACCCAGTTATCGAGAATGTACTGCAGGTTTTCTTCGTCCTGTGGCCAGCGCTCTTTCGGCACGCTGGCCCACCACATCCCCGCTAAGCCCTGACGTGACACACCACCCGCTTGTGACCATGAACCGGCATGACGTGGACGACTGGCGAGCCAGAAATATCCTTTGGAGCGCACCACGCCGTTGAGCTCGTTTTCAATTACCTGGGAAAAACGCACTGGATGAAAAGGACGGCGCGCACGAAAGACAAAATTGTGAATGCCATACTCTTCGGTTTCCGGCGTGTGTTCGCCACGCAGCTCCTGCAGCCAGCCTGGCGCCTGCGCCGCAGCGTCAAAATCGAATAATCCGGTGTTGAGTACCTGGTCCAGCTCCACTTTGCCATATGCAGAGGTGATGATATTGGCGCGCGGGTTGAGTGAGGTCAGAATCGCCATCAGATGCTCCTTTTCTGCCTCGTTTATTAGATCCGTTTTATTCAGGATCAGCACGTCGCAGAATTCGATTTGATCGACCAGCAGATCCACCACCGTGCGCTCATCTTCTGCACCTAGCGACTCACCACGTGACTGAATACTTTCATTTGATTCATAGTCGCGCAGGAAATTGAAACCATCGACCACCGTCACCATGGTGTCGAGCGACGCCACTGCAGACAAACTCTGCCCTTCTTCATCGGCGAAGGTAAAGGTTTCGGCTACCGGCAGCGGTTCGGAAATCCCGGTGGATTCAATCACCAGGTTATCGAAACGCCCCTCCTTTGCCAGACGGTTCACCTCCAGCAGCAAATCTTCACGCAGCGTGCAGCAGATGCAGCCATTGCTCATTTCCACTAGCTTCTCGTCGGTACGCGATAGCTCCGCCCCGCCGTCGCGCACCAGCGCAGCATCAATATTCACCTCGGACATATCGTTGACGATCACCGCCACGCGAAGGCCTTCGCGGTTATTGAGAATGTGGTTGAGCAGCGTGGTTTTACCCGCGCCGAGGAAACCGGAAAGCACGGTGACCGGCAGTTTTTTGTATTCGCGGGATGGATGGTTTTTTGCAGACATGACAACTCCTTCAAAAGACAAAGTTCACAACATGGAAAGACAAAGGTGCTGATGTTTTCGTTATGTTATAACATAACAATTAATATTGTCATTGAGGAATGTGGGTTGATTGCGGATAGCCGCTATAAAACCAGAGTGGGAGAGGAAAGGTGCGCATTGTGCGCACCAGGCAAAAAAAGATTACTGATTGTTGGGGTAGCTCAAGTCAATCGCGTCATCCGGCAAGGTAGTGAAGGTTTTCACGAGGGTGCGGAAATCTGCAGTCGGTGTCAGGTCGGCAAACTGCTGCGGATAAAGATCTTTCGCCAGAATTTCCATGCCAATGATGTTGTACGGGTGATTATAGAAGTGGTGATAAACGCCATATACGCGCCCTTCTTTCACCGGTTCGATCTGCGCTAAACCGGTGCGCTTCAAAAGCGTCTGGAAGGTTGCTTTAACTTCTTGCGGCTGGACGCCATAACCAAACGGCAGCACGTTGGCATTCGGACGCTTAGAACCGGTCATGATGTAAACATCAGGTTTCATAGCGATGATCTTTTCCAGTGCCACAAACCCGGCATTACCCGGCAGCAACTCCGATCCAATATTCTTCCCGCCCACCGCTTCCACCAGTCCACCCCAGCCGTTGTGGCTGTGCGTGAAGCAGCAGTTATCGCTATTACCGGCGATCGGTTCGATGAAGACGGTCGGCTTGTTTTTCACTTCAGCCACGCCTTTGCTAATGCGTGCAAATTTTTGCTGGTAGAAATCTGTGTAGGCGGCAGCCTGGCTTTCGCGATTCAACACGTTACCCAGCAGCGTGACGCTCGGCGCAGTGTTCTGTGCCGGGTGCAGTTCGTAATCAACAAACACCACAGGAATATGCAGATTATTCAGGGTGCCGAGCACGCCAGACTGCTGTAACGCCGGTTTGGCGCGCAGCTGCGCAATCATCAGGTCCGGCTTCTGCGCCAGTACGCTTTCAAGGTCGACCTGGCCCTGATCGTTAAAGCCCATATCAACAATTTTGCTTGCTTGCGGCCAGCGCCCTTTCAGCACATTCCAGAATTGCGTGTCCTGCTTTTTCGGCAAGTTGTTCCACGCTACCACGCGCTTAAACGGATCGCCCCGATCGAGCAGCGCCAGCGTCAAGATGTCGCGCCCGTCCTGCAAGATGATGTGCTGCGGCTCTTTGCTGATAGTTTGCGTGTTGCCGTCCATATCGGTGACGGTGAGCGGATAGGTGGTGGCGGCAGCCGCCGTTGAAGCCAGTAACCCCATTGCCAAAAGCAGGCGCGTTTTCATGCCAAAACTCCGTGGTAAGAAGAATAGTTATTATTATCAATTACCTTAACACAACCTTAAGTGACGGAAATAAACGCCACTTCAATCAGTTGTAACGGAGTTTTGCATTTGGCTGGCTAGGTGAAATCTGACAGCTTTTGCCCTGAAGTGATCAATTCCTGTAGCAGCATCTGACGCCGTTCCTGCGGCGTATCGCGACTAACCATAAAGCAGATCGCCGCCACCGCCTGGCCGCTGCGCGAACGGATAGGCGCCGCCATGCAGCAGGTGAAGCTCTCGGACAACCCTTCTGTCATGCAGTAGCCGAGTTTACCGGCATGATGGATTTCATCGAGAAACGCCTGTTTGTCGAGAATCTGACCGCTGGCCAGACGATAATCCTCTTCGGGGATCAGCTCCAGGATTGCGCTATCTGACCAATTACTTAGCAGCAAACGGCCCGTTGCCGTCCAGGTAATCGGCACGCGCACGCCAATATCAGAGGTGATTTTAAATGGATGCGCATTACTTTCAGAAAGTACCACGGTGTATTTGTTGCCTTCCAGCATACAGAGCTGAACGGTTTCACCGTGTCGCGCCACAATCTCCACCATCAGCTGATGTGCCCGGCGAATCAGATCATTTTGCGCCATATAATCCGCACCGTAGTAGTGCATCTCCCGGCCAAAAAACACCGCGCCCTCTGCATCCAGCTCAACTAAACCGGCTTCACTCAGCAGGCTGACTAATTCATAAATGCTGGATCGCGGCGCACCTGTCGCTTCGATCAGATCGCGCATTGACATCGGTTGGCGAGCGCTATGCAACTGCCGAAATATATCGATAACCCGGTCAACGCCGCGCGCCCGCGAGGGTTTTTCATCCGGCATACACTCACTCTCCTGTTGCACTGATACCAATAGTTAAGGCGATAAAAGAAAAACATCATACACCGTACACCTGCTTTTACCCATCCCGGATTAAATAAAAATTAATTATGACCACTTTATTAATGCGTTCAGTTTTGGGGCCTCATTATGGCGCATTGCATCTCTACGATTTTTATAAAATCACGATAGCCATCACACTATAATTTTTAATTCTTACTCACAGAGTTTTATTTTGCGATCCCGACGACATCACAAAAAATTAAATAGCCTTTCACATATTGCAAATGAAAACGTCCTGTGCAAATCTTGCCCTATCCGGTATTGCAGATAACAGTCTGGTATACCAGACAACACAGAATGCGCGTCCATGCGCAAAAAGGAGCAGCAGGGAATGACGATTAAACGTTATGGCGTTGAAGGCGGAACAGGAACCGGCGGGCAAAAATTACCGTTCGCTCGGGCAGTTGAGGCTGATGGCTGGCTCTATATCTCCGGCCAAACCCCGATGCGCGACGGTGAAGTGGTAGAAGGCGGCATCATCGAACAGACGCAGCTAGCCTTCGAGAACTGCCTGACCATCATGCGCGAAGCCGGTTACCGTGTAGAAGATGTGGTATACGTTACTGCCGTATTAACCGACGCACGCTATTTCAGTTCATTCAATAAAGTATTCAGTGAGATATTCAGTGGCAATCCGCCAGCGCGTATTTGTAGCGTGCAGGATTTGGTCGTCGACTGCAAAGTTGAAGTAGATATGAAATGTTTCCGCGCCGACCGTAAATAATTATTACCGTTAAATCAGGCTGGCGAAATTTTACTTTCCGCGCTCACACCAGGACAGCCTGTTATTAATTGATGCCTTTCTATTTTGCTGTTGAATAACGGCAATAAGCCGTCTCGTCAAAATTTTTTTAAGAGAGCATAGATATGAAAACAACATCGCTAAAAACAGGCGTCAAGGCGGTAGCCAGTGCGCTGGTATTACTGACTGTGGCGGGTTGTACGCCAACGGAAGAAAAAAAAGAAGCCGGTGCGGCACCGCAATCGGCCCTGCAAAGCGTATTGCAGCGTGGCACCTTGCGCGTGGGTGATTGCCTGAGCTTCGCACCGTTTGGTTTTTACGATAAAGACGGCAACCCGGATGGCTACGATGTTGACCTTGCCAAAGCGCTGGCCAAAGAGATGGGCGTGAAGCTGGAAATGGTCAATACCACCAGCGCCAACCGTATTCCTAATCTGCAAACCAATAAAGTGGATGTTGTGTTCTGTAATTTCACTCGCAATCTGGAGCGCGCCAAAGAGATTGGTTTCACTCATCCGTATGTGGTGGCCAGTGAAGCGATGCTGGTACGCAAAAATAGCGGCATTCAATCGGCCCACGACATGGGCGGCAAAACCATTGCCACAGTGAAAGGCTCGACCAACGGCGACGAAGTGCGCAACCTGGGTATCGACGTGAAGATTCAGGAATATGACTCATCGCAGGCGGCGATTCTCGCGGTGAAACAGGGCCAGGCCGATGCGATGATCGAGGATAACAACTTCCTCGCCTATCAGGCCAAGCTCGACCCCACCTTAACCGTCACCAACGAAGCGCTGGTGCCGCTGGAGTACAACGCTTTCGGCGTGAAACAGGGTGACCAGGTGTGGACCAACTATCTAAACGAATTCCTGTTTGAAATTAACGCCTCTGGCGAAAACGCTCAGCTGTATCAGAAATGGTTTGGTAACAAACCGGCCTACCCGCTGAATCCGCAATTTTGATGGCACGCGGTGCGGCAGTTGATGCTGCGCCGCCCCAAGGAGCAGAACCATGAGTTATCAATGGCTAACCCTGTGGCGCTATGCCGACACCTTCTTCGAAGCCGCATGGCTGACCCTTCAGGTGACGCTTCTGGCGTTCGGGCTGGCGGTCGTTCTCGGCTTGCTGTCTGCGCTGGCAAAATCGTCGCCGCTGGCGCCGCTGCGCTGGATCAGCCACTGCTATGTGGAGTTCATCCGTAATACACCGGTGCTATTGCAGATTTTCATCATCTTCTTTGGCCTGCCTTCGCTCGGCATCACCATGAGCGCCTTTACCGCAGGTGTACTGGCGCTGGGGATAAACGTCGGTGCGTATCTCTCCGAAACCTTCCGTGCGGGTATTCAGTCGGTGCCGAAAGGCCAGCTCGAAGCCGCATGGGTGCTGGGTATTCCGCGTCGTCAGGTGTTTCTCACCGTCGTGCTGCCACAGGCGGCCCGCGCGGTGTGGCCAGCCATCATCAACAACCTGATTCAACTACTGCTCGGCACCTCACTTTTGTCAGCGATTGCGCTGCCAGAACTGACCGGCACCGCCACGGTAATCAACGCACGGACGCTACTGTATATCCAAACCTTCAGCGTGGTTGCGCTGGTTTATCTGGTATTGAGTAATTTGTTCTCATGGTTGGGCACGGTTGCAGGACGGCGCATGTTCCACCCGCCGCTGGTGACACCAGTAAAAAAGTCCGCCTGGTGGTGGGCAAGAAAATGGCTGACTAATCCGATGAAGCGGGAGAACGCGCTATGAATGACCTCATTTTCAGTTCGTTACCGATTCTGTTGAAAGGATTGGGTATCACGCTACTGCTGTCCTTCGCCGCAATTATTGGCAGTACGCTACTCGGCCTACTGGCTGCGGTGCTGCGCACCAGCCGCTTGCCGGTTGCCAAACAAATCGCTGTTATCTACACCGAACTGTTTCGCGGTACGCCGGTGCTGATCACACTGATGTTCATCTACTTCGGTGTGGCCTATTTTGGCTATGACATCAACCTGTTTGCCGCCGGGATTCTGGGCCTGAGCATCTATCAAGGCGCGTATATCGCCGAAGTATTTCGTGCCGGCATTGAAGCGGTGCCGAAAGGCCAGTGGGAAGTGTCATGGATTCTTGGGCTGTCAAAGCGCCAGACGTTTATCAACGTCATCCTGCCGCAAACGCGCGGCATCGTGCTGCCGCCGCTGGCGGGTCAATATCTTTCGCTGATTAAAGACACCTCGATTGTCAGCATGATCGGCATGTCCGAACTGATGCATCAGGGCCAGGCGATTGTCGATCGTATCGGCCAGCCGGTGGTGGTTTATGGCCTGGTGGCCCTGCTCTATTTCGCCATCTGCTTCCCGCTTTCCCGTTGGGTACAACATCATCAAACCAGGAGCCAAATTTCATGAGCAAATCCGCCATTACGCTGAGCCGGATCACCAAATCTTTTGGCTCAACCCAGGTATTGAAAGAGATCAGCCTTGATGTTTCGCCGGGAGAAGTGCTGGTGCTGATTGGCGCCTCCGGTTCCGGCAAAAGTACCGTACTGCGTATTATGAGCGGGCTGGAAGTGGCCGACGGCGGCGAAGTTTGGGTTAACGCAGTGCCGCTGCACGAACGCAAGCGTGCCAGCGAAATCTGCGGTCACGTCGGCATGGTGTTCCAGCAGTTCAATCTCTTCCCGCATAAAACCGCGCTCGGCAACGTCACGCTGGCGCTGATCAAAGCGCAAAAGCTGTCAGAAGCCGAAGCCAACAAACGCGGAATGGCTGCGTTGACGCGCGTTGGGCTCGCTGAACGCGCGCATCACTATCCGGCACAACTCTCCGGCGGGCAGCAGCAGCGCGTAGCGATTGCCCGCGCGCTGGCGGTGGAGCCGAAAATCATGTTCTTCGATGAAGCCACCTCGGCATTGGATCCGGAATTGGTGGGTGAAGTGATGGAAGTGATGCGCAGCCTGGCGCGCGAAGGCATGACGATGGTGGTGGTCACGCACGAAATGGGCTTTGCGCGTAAAACCGCCGACCGCGTGGTGTTTATGGATCAAGGCGTGATTGCTGAACAGGGTTCGCCCGAGCAGATTTTCGTTAATCCGCAGAATCCGCGCACCCAGCAGTTTTTGTCCCGCGTACTTGAGCATTAAGGAGGAGCTATGTCGATTCGTTTTCCACTGCAGGCAGAAGGTTTGCTCGATGCACAACAGCCCGCCCCCCGTTTTAAATCGGTAGCCGGCGCCGGCGATACGCCGCTGGCTCTCGGTACAGCGGTGCTGAGCAGCGATGCGGTATTTTCTCCGCTGATGATCATGAAGCAGTCAGCGCTGGAGAATAATCTGCGTCAGCTGGCGGCCTTCTGCCGCGAAAACGGTGTGCTGCTGGCTGCACACGGTAAAACCTCGATGTCTCCGGCCATTCTGCGCCGCGCTATCACCGAAGGCGGCGCCTGGGGTTTGGGGGCGGCAACGCCGGCGCAGGTGCGTGCACTGCGGCAGTTCGGCATTCGAAATGTGTTTCTTGCCAATCAATTGGTCGATCCGGCGGGCATTCGCTGGATCGCGCAGTGGCAACAGCAGCATCCCGATCACGGCTTCCTCTGCTACGTCGATTCACTGCAAGGCGTGAAACTACTGGCGCAGCATCTCGGCGAAAGCCAGATTTCGGTGCTGCTGGAGATGTCAGTCAGCGGCGGGCGTACCGGTTGCCGTTCCCCGCAGGACGCGGTAGCGATCGCAAAAGCCATCGCCGCCTGCCCTGCGCTCAAGCTGGTTGGCGTAGCCGGTTATGAAGGCGCGCTGGGCGCAGGGCGCGATGCGGCAGGTATTCAGCGAGTAAAAGATTACTGCCAGATGATGATCGCTACTGCAGAACTGCTGGCCGAAAAGCAGCTATTTAGCAGCGATCATATTATTCTCAGCGCCGGTGGCGGTGCCTGGTTTGATGTGGTGACAGCGTGTTTTACTGCCGCCAAACTGCCGCTGCCGATGACGCCGCTGATTCGCTCCGGTGCTTATATGGCGCACGATAGCGGACTGTACGCACGCATTGCACCCTTTGCCCAGCCGGGCGCAAGCCATCATTTTGACGCTGCGCTCGAGATTTGGGGCCGCGTGTTATCACGTCCCGAACCGGGATTAGCCTTCGTGGATTTTGGTCGTCGCGATGTGCCTTTCGACCAGGATTTACCCAATCCTTTATGGATCCGGAATGCCGATGGCAGTGCACCGCGCGCGGCGACTCACCTGCGCATCAGCGACGTTAACGATCAACACGCGTATTTACTGCTGCCAGACGACGAAAAGCTGCAAGTCGGCGATTGGGTAGGCTGCGGTATTTCGCATCCGTGCACTGCCTTCGATAAATGGCGTTATCTGCCGCTGGTGGATGATGATTATTGCGTCACAGATTCACTGGAAACAGCATTTTGAGGAGATTGATCGGTAGTTAACCAGGTCGCCATGAATCGCCTGCTGCCGATCAGTTAAGCGCCGCATCAACACACCGCACATTGCGTAGCGGCGCGATTTATCGCGCAATGAATGGCGCCGCTACAATGTGTGCGCTCGGTAGGCGTTTTCATCTCTAACTGACAAGCATTACGCCATGAATGACGACCCTACGATAACGCAAGCTTTACCGCATCTTCAGCATGAATCAACGTGGTATCAAACAGCGGCACGCTGGCATCTTCGGGCTTCACCAACAGGGTGATTTCAGTGCATCCGAGAATGATGGCTTCGGCACCTTGCTCCACCAGCCCAGCGATAATCTCGCGATAACGCGCCCGCGATTCGTTGCGGATCACGCCAAGACACAGCTCCTGATAGATGATGTCGTGCACCACTTTGCGTTCTGCTGCTTCAGGCACCAACACCTCAATTCCCGACCGATGAAGCCGACCTTTGTAGAATTCCTGCTCCATGGTGAACGCTGTCGCCAGCAAACCCACCTTTTTCACACCAGCCTGCCGAATACGCTGCGCCGTAGCATCAGCGATATGCAGCAGCGGAATATTCACCGCATCTGTAATCTGCTGCGCCACTTTGTGCATAGTATTGGTGCAAAGCACGATGAATTCCGCCCCGCCCTTCTCAAGGCTAATGGCGGCAGCTGCCAGAATTTCACCCGCCTTTTGCCATTCACCCGCGGCCTGCAACTTTTCGATCTCATGGAAATCGACGCTGTACATCAGGCTGCGTGCAGAGTGCAAACCGCCCAACTGCTGTTTCACCTGTTCATTGATAATGCGGTAATAGAGCGCGGTAGATTCCCAGCTCATCCCGCCAATTAATCCGATCACTTTCATCTGCTTAACTCCGTTTTAAACATCCTGTTCAGCACTGTACGGGATTTCCGGCCAGCGCGCTGAGGGAAACAGCGATAGGCGGATATTGAACAGGTGGAACATCGGCGCAAACAGCGAATTCTCCTGCATTGCCGCCGCCTCCAGCCGCAGTAGCAGCGTATTCAATTCCGCCAGTAATTCTGGTTGTGGCACGCTTTGTAACGACTTCAGCCGACGTTTAAGAAACTGGCTTAATTCATGAAACATCGCCGCACTCTCAATGTGATGCGCAAGTAATAGCTCGCGATGACGTGTGTAATAGTCATAGCAATTCGCGCCCAACCAGGCTTCAGCAATCAGATTGCCACCAGAGACCAGCTCCGGTACTGGATCGACACGTTTACGCGGCAGGATAATGTTCACCTTATCCAGCGTGCGCGAGACAAACTGCTGGCGCGCCGTCAACGTGACGCTATTCAGACGTACCGTGGCGATAAAGTGCAGCAGCTCGCGTATACCTTTGCGCACCGCGCGTTTAGCGGTCCATGACGGACGCTTGTTGCGGATCAGCGCCGTAATCACCACCGCGAAAGCAATGCCCACCAGCGTCGAGAGAATAGCGTTCACTATAAGCTGTAAATCGGGTTTGAAATTGTGGCTCATGCCAATTAAGCCTGGAATTTGCGTGGCGACAATCAAACCAATCAGGTTGGTCGACGGATTGGCGATTACCAAGCCCAGCGCCAGCAAACCCGGCGCAAGGCAGATCACCAGCGCTTCGAAGGTGACCGCCTGCGGAATCAACAAGGTGATGTAGAGAAGGCTGATGACCACCGAGATCAACACGCCTTTAAGGAACAACTTCATCGGCGCAATCGGACTGTCCATTCCGGCAAAGAAGGAACAGAGCACGGCCGCCATCATCGGCGCGGTGGCCCCATCAACCCAGCCGCTACCAATCCAGAATACGCAGGTCACAAACGTGGCGATAAAGGCAGTAAACGACGACAGCAACAGCAATCCTTTATCAACATGTTTGTGCGCACGCGCCATTTTTCCGGCTTTCACCGCTGGCGTCCATTCACTCACGCGCTCGCTGACGCTTTGATAGGCATCGACAATGCGCACGAAATTGAGCAAGCGTTCCAGCAAACCCATCAGCAGAATGCTCTCCTCGCTGTTGAGTCGGCCCTCTTGCCACGCAAGTTTTAGCTGCTGTTGCGCACCAGTCAGCTTATCGCGCACCGGCAGCTGATCTTCGCCGTTCAGCCACAGCAAGAACTGCTGGAACACCTCGGCGATGTAGTCAGGAAAGTGGATTTGCTGCTGCGCCAGTAGATTCAGGCGCGATTCAATCGCCGTCAGCGTGGGAATAAAATATGACAGGTGCTGATACTGCACGCTGACTAAGCGCACCAGCCGCCGCGCCGCATCGCCTTCATAGACGCAATGGGTAATTAACGTTTCGACATTCAGCGGATAATTGGCCATCTGCACCAGAATATCCTCGCGCTCGACCGACTTATCGGCCGGCATCACCGTGACCAGTTCGCTGCACAGCTTGCGCGCGTTCTGATACCACAGGTTGACGCTCTGCTCTAACAAATTGCGCATTGAAACCGGCCAAAGCAGCCGATGCACCAGGCTGCTACAAATGATCGCCACGGTAATCTCCTCAATACGGGAAATCACCGTGTAGGTGATGGCCGAGGGCGACACCACATCCGGAAAGCCCATGATCGCCGCGCTATAGCCTGCCAGCATAAACACATAGCTTTTCGGCGTGCGGTCGTGCAGTGAAAGATAGAGGCAAACCGCCACCCACAGCGAGATACACAGGCTAAATAGCAGCGGATCCTGCACCGTAGCGGGATAGATCAACAGGGTAAAAAGCCCGCCCAGCACGGTGCCGAAGAAGCGGAAAATCGATTTCGATACTGTCGACCCCGAATAGAGCTGCGAGGCAACGTACACTGTAGTCAGTGACCAGGCCGGTTTATCGAGATTGAGTTCCAGAGCGATATAAAAAGCCAGAAAGGCAGCAAGACAGGTTTTGGCAGAGAACAGCACTGCGCTTCGTGAAAACCACTTCATAGAACAGGTAAGACCTTATGCAGGCAGCGGAATTACTTATCCTGACAGAAGCTTATCGCAATGGCATTTTGATTTGTTATACAAATTATTACCGTGCTAATTATATGGGCACCTATGGAAATATCTGTGCCCAATTGCGTTGGATACTGATTACAGTGAATGATCTGGATCACATAAAATCAGTTATAAGCGATCGAAATTAGTTATTTATTGGTTATATAAGGCCTTTGCTAAGGTGGCAAAAAAACCACGAGAGAATCATCATGAAAGTAAAACTTCCTGTCCTGAGCGCATTAGCCCTCAGCGTTGGCCTGCTCTCCGCACACGCCTTTGCCGCTAACCCAGAAACCGTCACTATTGGCTATCAAAAAGCCAATATCTTTGCCTTGCTGAAATATCGCGGCACGCTGGATGAAACCTTTAAAAAAGAAGGCATCAACATTCGTTGGGTAGAATTCCCGGCGGGTCCGCAGATGCTGGAAGGATTAAACGTTGGCAGCATTGATTTGGCCGCTACCGGCGATGCCCCACCCGCTTTCGCTCAGGCAGCCAAAGCCGATTTGATCTATCTCGGCCATTCACCAGCCAACCCTAAAACCGAAGCCATTGTGGTGCCAAAAGATTCATCGATTAAAACCGTTGCCGATTTAAAAGGTAAACGTGTTGGCCTGAATAAAGGCTCCGACGTGAACTATCTGCTGGTGAAAGCATTAGAAGATGCTGGACTGAATTATAAGGATGTCACGCCAGTGTATCTGCCGCCGGCTGATGCCCGCGCGGCGTTCCAGAAAGGTGCGATTGATGCATGGGTAATCTGGGATCCGTACCTCGCAGAAGTAGAAGCGAACGCCGATGCGCGTGAAATCCGCAACGCTGAAGGGTTAGTCCCACATTACACCTTCTATCTTGCCAGCCGTCCATTTGCCGAAGGCCATCCTGATACCGCGAAGCAAGTGGTGGATGAGCTCAGCAAACTCAGCGATTGGGCGAATAAGAATCAGGACGAAGCCGCTGCCATTCTATCGAAATCAACCGGCCTGGATAAAGCCATCTGGCAAACCACCATCAAACGTCTGCCCTACGGCGCTTCACGCATGACACCGCAGGTATTTGCTGAGCAGCAGGCATTAGCCGATACCTTTACGCGTGTAGGCTTGTTGCCGGTAAAAGTGGATGTACGCAGCGCAACCTGGTCGCTGGATAAGAAGTAAGTCATCACAAACTAGCTGGTCGCCGTGCAGTTATTTGACGAGGGTTTCGTAGGGTGCGCATTTATGCGCACCTACTTATATGACGTGCAGCCACTGCCTGGCGTCAGCGCGCTACACGTCACTGACCGAACGCACCGGTTCAGAAACCGGTAAGGTGTTTTCTAAAGGAAGAGAACTCATAACGCCTCACGTTGTTGTTTTGTAGTGCAGGAGAGGTTGTTATAAGCGTTTAATTTGTAGGGCAAAAACAACATTTATTGATATTAAATTACATATATATCAATAACATAATTAAAGTTAGGCAACAGAAATACCCGGACGCGCATGCCGAGTCCGGGTGGTAGAAATAAGAAAAAATTAGTCAGCAGAAACCGGCACCAGCACCCCTTTTACCAGCGGATCGTCGGTGGTTTTGAGCCATTGTTGAACGCGCGGATCGGAGAAGGCTTTTTTCAGTTTCACGATATTTTCCTGCTCCAGATACGGCGTACCAATCACCAGCTGCGAAGCGAAGGTACGCGGCGCAGGCGGGAAGAGAATACCTTTCTCGCGCGGTACCTTACCAGCATCGAACTGCGACACATAGCCAATCGCCGCATCTACCGAGTTCAGCGCGCGCGGCATGGTCAACAAATCCAGTTCCTTAAAGACAAAACCGTGTGGATTGCCGACGATATTCTTCAGCTTGGCGGTGCGCGGCTCCACGTTGGGATCGAGCGTGATTAAGCCCTGACGTGCCAGCAGCCATAATGCCTGGCCCTGATTAGCACCGTCATCCGGCACCACAACTGTCGCACCCTGCGGCAAATCGGCCACTGATTTGTAGCGATCGGAATAAATGCCAAACGCCCACTGGAACAGCGGTAATGCCGAAGTCAGCGCAAAGCCATTGGCATCCACCACTTGCTTCAGCCACCACTGATGCTGATACACCGTGGCGGCATACTGCCCTTCCGCCACCGCGCGGTCGGCCTGCACCGGATCCTGCACACCAACGGCTTCAAGTTTTAAGCCGTAATCCGGCGCAATATGCTCGCCAACGTATTCAATCAACTTCTGTTCGCCCGCCATTGCCGGCTCAAAATGCACTTTCAGCGTGCTGCCAAATACCACCGCCTGCGGCTGCTGGCTGCGCCAGAACCAACCGCCTGCCGCCAGTACAACGACCACTATAATCAGTAGCAGCCACGGCCAGCGCCGCGTTTTACGCAGTTCAAAATCTTGTGTTGTCATAATGAGGTCCCCTGAGGATGGCGTAATGCGGTAACCAGGCGGTCGCCGAGAAACTGGATGGTTTGAATTAAGGCGATCAGCACCACGATGGTGGCGATCATGATGTGGTTATCGAAGCGCTGATAGCCGTACACCACCGCCAGATAGCCAATACCGCCCGCGCCGATGGTGCCGGCAATGGCGGAGTACTCAATCATGGAGATCAAATTGAGCGTCACCGCCGCGATAATCGCCGGTAGCGCTTCGCTGAGCTGTGCCGAACGGATGATTTGCCAGCGCGAACCGCCGCATACCAGGCCGACCGCAGTCACTTCGCCAGGCAATTCGCGCAGCGCGTTATCCACCAGACGACCAAAGAACGGAATGCCTGCGGCAATCATCGGCACTACCGCTGCCGGAATGCCGATGGTGGTTCCGGTCAGCCAGAAGGTGAACGGGATGATGGCGGCCATTAACACCAGAAAGGGCAGCGAGCGGCCCATGTTGACGATCCAACTGAGTACGCGATGAATGCCGCGATGTGGAAACAGACCGCGCGGCGAGGTGTTAAACAGCACCACGCCTACTACGCCGCCGAACGTCACCACGAACAGCATCACAATGGCGACCATTAATGCCGTTTCACCGAGTGCGGGCAGCATCAATGCCGGGATTTCTGGCCACGGCGTATCCTGACTTATGACTGATACGCTCATACCGCTTCCCTCAGTGGTAACACGCTGCCCGAAACGCTGGCGATTAAGCCCAGTTGCTCTAATTGCGCCAGCAAACGCGCCAGAGGAACACGCTCATGCTGGAAGTGAATGCCCACCTGCAAGCGTCCGGCCTGCAGACCATTGACCTGCTCGACGTGCGCGCCGAGGAGATCAATACGCAAACCCAACTGCTGGCTGAGGCGTGATATCCAGTCGCTGGCAACTGCCACATCGGTACGATAGCTAAGCTGTAGTATCAGCTCGGCGTCGCCCGCTTGCGGCGTCAGCGGGAACAGGCGCTGACCCAGCACAGAATCCGGCTGTGCCAGCAGCTCTTTCACCACGCCATACCGCACAATTTGACCATCGCGAATTTCGGCGACCGCATCGGCTGCTTGTCTTACCGCGTCCATTTCATGGGTGATCAGGACAATCGCCAGCTTGTAGTCATCGCGCAGTTTTTTTAGCAGATCGAGGATGGTGACGGTGGCTTCAGGATCGAGGCCGGACGTGGCTTCATCGGCCAGCAACACCGAGGGACGCAACGCCAGCGCACGCGCAATGCCAATACGTTGACGTTGGCCGCCGGAGAGCTGACCGGGATAGGCTTGAGCTTTGTGGCTGAGGCCAACGCTCTCCAACAGTTCATTCACGCGCGCGGTGATGTCGCGTTCCACCACGCCGAGATAGTGCAGCGGCAGCGCGATGTTCTCCCACGCCGTTTTGCGTTGAAGCAGTGCGGAAGACTGGAACACCGTGCCGATTGAACGACGCGCCTGGCGCAACGCTTCGCCATCCAGCCGTGAGAGATCGCTGCCGTTAACGCGAATGCTGCCAGAATTCGGTTGCTCCAGCAGGCTGATGCATTTCGCCAGCGTCGATTTCCCCGCGCCGCTCGGCCCCACCACCGCAGTGATGTTGGCTTGCGGTACTTGCAGGCTGATAGCTTTCAGCACCTCGGTCACACGGCCGTCCGGCGCGCGGTAGTGCTTGCTTAGCTGATCTATCTCGATCATGAAACCTCCTGCGGCGTGGAGGTTTTGACGCGATAACCCGCGCCCGGATGCGGTGCCTGCAGCTGTGGACCGGCAGCAAATAACTTCTCGCGCAATGTGCCCTGCGCGTACTCTTTTTTGTAAACGCCGCGCTTCTGCAGTTCCGGGATCAGCAGCTCAACCACATCTTCAAAGGTTTCGTGCGTTATGGCGTAGGCGAAGTTGAAGCCATCGACGTCGGTATCCTCTATCCAGCCCTGCAACTCATCGGCGACGGTTTCTGCGCTGCCAACAATCAATGGGCCAAAGCCGCCGATGCCCACCCAATCCGCCAGCGCTTGCACCGTCCACTGACGATCGGGATCGGCGGTGGAGAAGGTTTCAACCGCCGATTGGATGGCGTTGGTGTGGATGTATTTCAGTACCTGATCCGGCTGATACTGACCGAAGTCGATGCCTGTCCAGCCCGATACCAGCGCCAGCGCGCCTTCGTAGCTCACCCAACTGGTGTACTCCTTCCACTTGGCCTGCGCCGCTAAGTCGGTTTCACCAACAATCACGGTTTGCAGATTGAAGATTTTAATACTGTAGGGATCGCGGCCAGCTTCCACCGCACGACGGCGAATATCGGCGACGGTTTTCTTCAGCAACACTTTCGACGGGGAAGCGACAAATACACATTCAGCGTGTTCTGCGGCAAACTGCTTACCACGGCTGGATGCACCAGCCTGGTACAACACGGGCGTCCGCTGCGGTGACGGTTCGCACAGATGAATGCCTGGCACGTTGAAGAAGGTACCCTGATGATTGATAGGATGGATTTTACGCGGGTCGCTGAAGATACGGCGTTCGCGGTCACGTAACACCGCATCCTGCTCCCAGCTGCCTTCGAGCAGCTTGTACACCACCTGCAGATACTCATCGGCATAATCGTAGCGGCTATCGTGATCGGTCTGCGCTTTGTGGCCAATATTGCGCGCACCGCTCTCCAGATAAGAGGTCACGATGTTCCAGCCAATGCGCCCTTTGGTCAGGTGATCGAGCGTGGATAAGCGGCGGGCAAATGGATAAGGATGTTCAAACGACAATGACGCCGTGAGACCAAAGCCGAGATGTTCGGTGACCAACGCCATCGGGGTGATGAGCGCCAGCGGATCATTAACCGGCACTTGCGTCGCCTGGCGAATGGCCGCATCGCCGTTGCCGTTCAGCACGTCGTAAACGCCGAGCACGTCTGCAATAAACAGACCGTCAAATTTGCCGCGCTCGAGCAGGCGTGCCAAATCCACCCAATATTCCAGATCTTTATACTGCCAGGAACGGTCACGCGGATGCGCCCACAGGCCCGGCGACTGGTGTCCGACACAGTTCATATCAAATGCGTTCAAGCGAATTTCACGTTGCGATGGCATAGCAATCTCCATAGCGAGGCCGTGATCGTGTTACGACCCGGCGTTCGTCAGTTAATTTTTAGGATGTTGAGAGATTAAAGCGCTGAAGGGGGACATCGCTCGACCTGAGCGATTTGCAGTTCTTCTAAAATGTTTTTCGCCACATCGGCGGCGTGATCGGCGACCTGCGGTAAGCCCATCAGTTCACCGAAGCGTGCACGGGCCGCCGGACCCACGACCCACAGACGCGCGTTTACCTCGCCTGAGCGGTTGAGTGCCTGCGACTGACTGTCGACATCAATACCGAAGCCCAGCCGATCGGGGCGCACCAAACCCAGCTGGCTGAGCGATTGCAGCAAAGGTTGGCTGGCGGTTAAGGCTTCATGGCCGGGGCCGGTGGTGACGATCAGATGATCGAGAAGGTGCGTTTGGCGATCGCCCTTGCGTGTGCGGAGTGTAATCTCCAGCTGCTTACCGCGCGCGTCAATAGCGGCCAGGCGCGCGGCCTGCACGCTAAGGCTACCTTGCTGCTGACGCTGGCGGATTACTGCGGAGACCTGCGGGGCGATACGGTAGCGATGCACATCCCACCACGAGCGCAAATGGCGGACAAAACGCTGCTGCTCGCGTAGCGGCAGCGATTGCCAGATGTCCTGACCTTGCACACGCACCTGATCCAACACGCGCTGCCAGGGTAACTGTTGTTGCGCTGCACGCGCAACTTCCGCGCGGATATGACGGAGCCAATGACGTGCGCTGGGCACATCCTGCGGAGCTAACGTCCATTCTGGCCAGTCACCGCTCAGGTTGTCACGCGAGAGCTGTCCACGGCGCGAGAAGGCGATAAGCGGACCACGATGCTGACGCGTTCCCAACGACGCCACCACGTCAGCCATACTTAAACCGGTGCCAATAATCGCTACCGATGCCGCCGGATCGATGGCATCTAACACGCCGTGCTGCCACGGATTGGCTATCAACGCCGGGTGCGCCGTAAAAGGCTGCAACGCACGCGGCAGCGACGGCGGCGGATGGCTGATTGCTAATGCCAGCACATCACCTCGCAGGGTAACACCGTTGCTGAGCAACAACTGCTGCCCTTCCCAGGCAATCGCGCTGGCCTGAATGTGGCGCAACGTGATGTGCGGATGCGCTTGCGCTGCTGCCGCAAACTGTTCTGCCAGATAGCGACCAAACATCCCACGCTGCGGATAGACCGCGCCATCAGCGCAATGCGCTACTGAATCCAGTGAACATTCAGGCTGAGCGCGATACCAGCGATCAAAGGCGCCCTGCTCTTCACCACTCAACTGCATGCGTGATGCAGGCACATTGATGCGGTGCGCAGGCTCCTGCGTGGAATAGGCAACGCCGCCGCCGAGATGATCGCGCGGTTCGACCACTGTAATCAGTAATTCGGATGACGAATGACGTGCGAGATGAATCGCCAACGCAGTACCGCTGAAGCCGCCACCCACAATAATTACCTGTGCCGTTGCCATCGCCTTCTCCTGCATTAGCTGGCGCTTGTCTGTTTTGACGGACGTTTGTCGCCACCAATGGTTTCACCAAACGGGCCGGTATTAATAGTGCGTTCACGCTGCTGCTGACCGTTAGCCAGTGGCAACAGCGGCAGCAGCAGTTCGGCTACGCGATGGGCCTCTTCCAGATGCGGATAACCCGACAGAATGAAGTTAGTAACGCCTAAAGCCTGATATTCACGGATGCGCTCCGCCACCTGCTCTGGGCTGCCAACCAGTGCAGTTCCGGCCCCACCGCGCACCAGCCCCACGCCCGCCCACAGATTGGGGGAGATGTAGAGATTATCGCGCGAGCCGTTGTGCAAGGCACTCATACGCGCCTGACCGGCGGAATCCATACGCGCAAAGATTTTCTGCGCCTGCGCGATGGTCTCTTCATCAAGATGCGCAATCAGTTTATCAGCCGCCGCCTGAGCCTCTTCTTCAGTCTCACGCACAATCACGTGTAAGCGGATGCCATATTCCAGTTTTCGTCCACGCTGTTCAGCACGTGCACGCACAACTTCCAGCTTCTCAGCAACCTGGGCTGGCGGTTCGCCCCAGGTAAGATAGGTATCGATTTGCTCAGCCGCCACATCAATTGCCGCTTCAGAGGAGCCGCCGAAATAGAGCGGTGGGCCATTTTCCTGTACCGGCGGGAACAGCACTTCCGCCCCTTCCACATGAATATGCTTCCCTTCGTAGTCCACTTTCTCACCGCGCATCAGGCGACTGTAGACATCAAGGAACTCTTTGGTGACCTCATAGCGTTCACTGTGGTTGAGGAAAATGCCGTCACCTTTGTTCTCAATCGGATCGCCTCCGGTCACCACGTTAATCAGCAAGCGGCCTTCGGATAGACGATCGAGCGTGGTTGCCATGCGCGCGGCGAGCGTTGGCGGCTGTAAGCCAGGACGCACCGCCACCAGATAGCGTAAGCGGCGGGTGATAGGCGCTAAGGCCGACGCAACCAGCCACGAATCCTCGCAGCTTTTGCCGGTAGGAATTAACACGCCGTAGAAGCCGAGATTGTCGGCGGCCAGCGCCACTTGCTGTAAGTAGGGTAAATCAACCGGGCGTCCACCTTCAGTGGTGCCAAGATACCGTCCATCGCCGTGTGTCGGTAAAAACCAGAAGACATTGATTTTATCGTTCGCGGAATCGGCCATTATGCTTTTCCTATATAACTTTATTAATAAATGATTATTTTGAAGTGTTTATTTAGTTATATAGCTCTTAGCAGGAAGCGTGCCAGGTCACTTTTTCGTACGAATCGCCGTATATCAGACTGTTAGCACTTAGACCCGATTTAATCACAGTCGCGTTTGCAACTCAGGCACAACAGCAATTGCTGCATATGCAACTGCTTATGCTTTTTTCATGGTGTTCTTAGTCTGCGTGAGCATTTAGCGTGGTGCTACGCTCGCTCAAGGATTCACTGCCATGTTAACGCCTTACGCCAACCTTAATGATTCTCCTCGCCTTGTCGATCCCGCTTCTCTGGCGTTCCAGTCGCTGCTGGATAAATTCGCCCCGACTGATGCCACAGTGCTGATTGTCGGCGAGACGGGAACCGGCAAAGAAGTGGTCGCGCGCTATCTTCACCATCACAGCCAGCGACGTCATGGCCCTTTTCTGGCCGTCAACTGCGGAGCACTGACCGAAAGCCTGGCTGAAGCCGAACTGTTTGGCCATGAGAAAGGCGCGTTTACCGGCGCGACTCAATCACATCCCGGCTGGTTCGAATCAGCGCAAGGCGGCACCTTGTTGCTGGATGAAATTGGAGAGCTGAGTCCATCGCTGCAAGTTAAATTGCTGCGCGTTTTACAGGAGCGTGAGATTACGCGAGTGGGTTCGCGCAAACCGATTAAGGTGGATGTGCGCGTGATTGCTGCCACGCATGTGGATCTGGCTCAGGCGATACGCGAGCGACGCTTCCGCGAAGATCTGTTTTATCGGTTAAATATTGCCGTGGTTCCTTTGCCGCCTTTGCGCCAGCGGCGTGACGATATTCCGCTGCTGGCACAACATTTCCTCGCCCTCTACGCACGAAGGCTGGGACGTCCCGCACGTCGACTCTCGCCTGATGCACTTGAAGCGCTGCTTGAGTACAGCTGGCCGGGCAATATCCGTGAACTGGAAAATACGCTACACAATGCCGTATTGCTTAGCCGCGAAGAAACGCTGACACCAGTTCAACTGCGACTTGCTGGTTACAGTGAACGCGGCTTCAACGACACCGCAGATTCCACGCTCGACAACTTTCTCAAGCAGCAGCTAAGTAATCAACCACAGCAGCTGTTTGACCGTGTCATCAACAGCCTGATTAATAATGCGCTGGAGATGACCGAACAGAATCAAACGCAGGCCGCTACGCTGCTGGGTATTAGTCGGCATACGTTACGTACGCATCTGGCAAATCAGGGTGTGATTAAAGGACGCCGCAAGGTCACGCTATCACCAACTGTGTCTGTTCCGCAGGGCACACAAGAGCGTGAACTACGTATTGGTTATCAGAAGTTCGGTAATCTTGGCGTGTTGAAAGCACGCCAGAGCCTTGAACACGGCTTTGCTCAGCAGGGCATTAATGTGGTGTGGAGTGAATTCCCGGCAGGGCCGCAACTGCTGTACGCGCTGCAAAATAATGAGATTGATTTTGGCACCACTGGCGAAGTGCCACCGATCTTCGCACAGGCCAACGGTAGCACAGTGACCTATATCGCCTGGGAACCTCCGGCGCCAAGCAGCGTAGGCATTGTGGTGCCACAAGATAGTGATATTCGCAGCGTCAGTGATCTACGCGGCAAACGCATTTCGGTTAATAAAGGTTCCAACGTTCACTGGTTATTGCTGCAATTACTAGAGGAAGCGGGAGTCGGTCTTGAGGAACTTAAAGTGGTTTACACTCCGCCAAAGTATCCCTTAACGGCCAGTGATTATCTGTCAGTTGATGCGTGGATGATGTGGGATCCACTGCTTAGCACGGCCGAAAGCAATCCAGAGCTGCGCATTTTAGTGAATGGTGAAGGGCGCGTGCGTAATCATCAGTTCTATCTGGCGCGACGTGATTACGTTGAGCAGCATGATGATATTCTCAGGCAGCTAGTTGAAACTTTGCAACAGACGGGATTATTTATTGATAGTCATCGTCACGAAGCTTCCGCTTTATTGGCGCTTGAACTAGGGATGGAAATCGCATCGGTTGAACGTGCACTGACGCGCCGCAGTCATAAAACCCGCGCCATGGCATTTGAAGTGATTAAAGAGCAGCAAATTATTGCTGACCGATTTTATGCGCTGGGGCTGATTAATAAACCTGTTCGCGTACGTGATGCAATCTGGCAGTTTTCATCAGCGTTATCACTGGTTGAGTAATTCTCACGGTTAAAGTTATCCACGCTTTCTGTGGATAAAGCATTGAATATCATCTGGCTAAACGTAATTCGGAAACGAGATTTCAGGCTAAATGAGCGTTATAAGCTGGCGATTTCACCCTGAAATTATTTGTATAAACCCTTTACATTCATATATATAACATTGAAATTCATTGGGCGAATAGCTGAAATTTCACCCTTCTTGCCGATAATTATCTCTTATTAATCTGGCTGCTGTTGTTTGAGCATGCAGCTGGTCAAATAGCCTGCAGTTAGTTAATAAGTACTGGTTAATCAGTTTGGGTAGCCGACATTGATTGGCTTGGAATAGCGGCGATTTCAGCCTGAAATTTCGTTGGCGACAACCTATTTTTCATACAGTTAGGGATGAAATTGGACTGGCGAAGGAAAGAAAAGGGCAAAAAAAACCGCCCGAGGGCGGCATTGCGATTATTGATTTAAATATTTGTTGAGCGTCTCGTTGATTACCCTGTCCAGCTCTTCCTGTAGCTCTTTCGACTGACGATTAAACTCATAGCTAAACATACGTCCACGCGTTTTCTTCCGCGCAAAGCGATCTTTGTCTGCAAAGCTCCACAGCGGGGTTGCGACGGTTTTGTCTTTGGTCGGCGATTGAATCAGCGTCTGGCTGCCGTTGCGCACCAGACGCAGAATGCCATTCTTCACTTCATCTTCTGCCAATCCATCGCGAGCGCATACGGTATCGACATCCATACCAATGGTATCGATCAACGCATCAACCGTTTGGCCGGTTTCCTGCAGTTTTTCGTAGGCCTGCAGCAGCGTTTTGTAATCCGGATAGGTTAATTCAGAGTGATTGGGGAATAACGTTACCAGCTCTAGCGGTACGCTGGCGGCCTGCAAAGCACGCGTCACTTTAGCCTGCGAAAGACCTTCGCTCTGCGCTATTTCCTTTTGCGACAAGCCACCGTCTTTCAGTGCCAGTAGACGCATGCCCACTTCGCGCAGATTATGCTCTCGCGCGGTTTGAATATCCTGAGCCAATCGGCGCGCTTCATCAGCGGTAATAGCGACTTCGGTAACCAACACATCAAGCCCGGTTTTGCAGTGCAGCGCCGCAGCACGACGACGGGAGCCGTCAAGGATTTCAATGCGGTCATCGCGCTTCACGCCAATTGCCGGGAAAAATTGCTGCAGTTTGATGGTGCGGATAATGTCGCGCAATGATTCCGGCGTCAGCCCTGACTGATCACGACCATTGGTTTCCATCTTGACGAAGGTTTTCTCTTCTATTTCCTTCGCCGTGATGTGTTCAAGCGTGAACAGCGCGCGCTTGCCGGTTGAAAGGATGAAGGTCTGAGAATGGCTATCCGCGCTCTCCTCAGTTTGCAAAGGTGTCTGGCTGAAGGTTCGGCCAATAGTGATTCTTTTTGCGCTCATAATAACCTCAGTTCAGGCGAATGAATTCAATACGATCAAATACGGCTTTGGCGAAATCTTCCGCCGCTGAACGCGCATTTTTTAAGGCCTCGGTGCTGCCCACATAGGTTGAGGGATTGGCTGAGATTACCGTGTCAAACGACTCACCACAGCGCTCAAAGCCATCCAGACGCGGTAACGCAGCATCCAGCATATCGCCGCCAAAAATCTCTTTTGCCAGGCTGTGGCACAGTTTGTGGTCGGCTTTATTGGAGAGCTTTGACATAAAACCGATATTGCCCTGTAAGCGGCAGGCTGCGCCTGACTCTTCAATGATGCCAATCAGCTCAGGCAAACGCGTCAGATACTTTAGCGTGGAGTGGAAATCCACCTGCGCGGGGGGCACCGGCGTCATCAGCAGGTCTGAAGCGGCAATGGCGTTCTTCAGGAAGGCATCCAGATGTGGGCCGCTGTCGATAAAGATGAAGTCATAATCTTTCTTCAGCTTGGCCACCACATTTTCATACAGGACCGCGTGAATATTCTGCTCCGGCAAGTGGGCAGCACAAAGCTCTTCCCAGCGCGAGGCAATAAAGGCGTCATCAATCGAAGCCGGCAGCACATCGACGCCGGGAATAATCGACGAAACGATAAACTCATTGAGCAATTCTTCACGGCTGACGTTTTGCAGCATAGCCTGGGCGGCTGTCGCTTCCACTAATCCCACTGAACGCTGATGATTCAGGAACATGGTGGCTGAAGATTGCGGGTCAAGATCGATGACCAGAATACGCAAATCTTCAAACAGCAAATGAGGATGCGCACGCAAAGCATGGGCAAGCGAGACAGTGGATACCGTTTTCGACACGCCGCCTTTCAGGTTACCCACAAACATTGTGAACGCTTCGGCGTGACGATCGCGATATTTGGGTACGCCGCGATGATGATAGATGTCGATGATGTTTTGAATCGACATCGCATACTTGGTAGAGCTTCCCGCCGCGCGTTTATCGAATGGATAGCCATTTTCCTCCATCTCATTCACCGCATAATCAACGCTCGCACGCGTCAATTTAGGCAGTTTGGCTAACGCCGCTTTCGCGTAAACCTGATAAAACGTGTTTTCACGCAACTCTTCTTTTTGTGCCTGAATCTGTTCGGTCAGGCTCATTAGCATGCGCTCTGAACGTTGTGCGACTTTCAAAACCTGCTTCTCATCGTTAGCCATACTTGCTCCACACATGTAGGATTTATGACTTTATACATAAATCCTGCACATGAGGCAAATATATCTCTTCTGCACAGGAACAATATGTTTTGCGAAATCACCTTGATTAAGATGGGCTTATCGCAAACGTTCACTGTAATCAGTGATCACATTTTAATCTTTCAGGTTATTTCGCTCAGAAATGAATCGCTGGTTCTTTCTTCGTTACGTAAAGATTCACTGTAATCAGCAACTGGATTCTTACTTTTGCTGCTTTAAAGAAAAGACAGAGGAGGGCGATTACGACTGAAATAGGCCAATCATTCACTGTAATCAGCAAAGGTTATCAGCTGAAAGCTAACGTTCACTGCAATCAGTAAAAGGTTTACTGTAATCAGTAATTCTCCGATAAAGATTCACTGTAATCAGGAGATCTCATTTGTTCTTTCCGTTCTGGAACATACGCTACGGTTTAACCTTGACCAACCGAGCGTTCACTGTAATCAGCACATTTGGATGGTAACGAGCTAAAGGCAGTAAACATTCACTGTAATCAGCAAAATGGCTTGAGCGCCATTCCAGCAAACATTCACTGTAATCAGTGGATAACCTCTTGGCTTGGTTTAACGTTCACTGTAATCAGTAACTTAAATCGGAAAGATGAGCTGGGCATTCACTGTAATCAGTAAATGTTATGACGCGAGGAAGAACATTCACTGTAATCAGTAGAAGTGAATTTGCTTCTTATAAGGAGTGTTCACTGTAATCAGTAGGGCATCTTCTGGCAGTCTGCATCAGAGAATGTAATGCCGGAAAAAGGATGCTGCGCTTCGTGCGTGCGTTGAGTGAAACATTCACTGTAATCAGTACGCACTTCACTTTTATTCGGTCAGATTAACTCGGGGTTTTGGTATTGGTGTTCACTGTAATCAGTAAACTTACCACGAGAAACTCAGCCGGGAACGTTCACTGTATTCAGTAAAACGGATGCAATTCCGATGATGGTTATTTTGCTTCAAATCCGGATAGGGCAGGGGAGGAGAGACAAACCTTCACTGTAATCAGTGGCAGCGTGACGTTGTTTTAAAATGACACTTTAGTCCTTAATAGAGTGCTTCAACTACGTTCACTGTAATAAGCAGACGAGCCCAACGTTCACTGTAATCAGTGTTGTGACCAACCCTGTCACTTTTACTGTTCGTATCAACAGGATAAATGCTGATTACAATGAACGCTGACAACAAAAGCAATAAAAAGATAGTTTTTTCAAAAATTTACAACTAAACGTTCACTGTAATCAGGAATACTTTAAGTCTACGTCATTCACTGCAATCAGCATAACTACTAGTGGTATTTGACGTTCACTGTGAACAGTAGAATAAGGATATAAGCCTGTATGACGTGATGCAGAACCGCCCTTGTAAGTACTCACTATCACTAATCATCAATGAAAACGTGGATTCTTTGAAATGATATTCTTACGATGAATGGGATGTGGCAATGAGTTGCTGATTACAGTGAACACTACTGATTACAGTGAATGCCGCGAGGATTGCTGATTACAGTGAATGAAGGGGAAAAAGCAGGTGTCACTTTTGCTCAAAAAGTGACACCGCTGATGGGCGATTACTGATTACAGTGAACAGAGCGCATCACTCTTCAAACTCGATATCTTCCAGCGAATCGATGCTTTCAAGATTGCTAATGCCATCAAGTTTTGGTGTTCTGCTATGAATGATAAAAAACACCGAGCGGCCACGTTTCACTTCCGAGTAGTCGAGATAGCCAATCTCTTTCAGTTGCTCCATTGCACGTCGAACCACGTGATTCTGCGTTGTAGTCTTAGAACCAAGATTGAGTCGCATACGCAAACGAGCAAGTGAAATCGGCGCGGGGTTCGTCGGCAGACTTTCAAGATAGGTGTATAACGCTTGCGCCGACTCTTTGCGTTTGAGGCGTGAAATCGCACGCAGCTGTAACAACACCTTGTGGTCAAAGTTATACAGTTCAAATAGCTTTGGATCGGCCTGGATTCGCACCAGATCCTTCTCACGATCGTAATACGCCGATTGCACAAGGTGAGTGTGATAGGCTTTGCCATTACCTTCAAAGGATAACGTGTTGGTTGCGATGCGTCGCAAAGAAGCATCTAAACGCTTACGTAGCGCTGCTGACGAGTTCGCTGACGGGATCCCGCACATCTTAACAAAATCGATGAACGGCAGCGTCACGGTATCGCCCTTTGAGGGATAACGCGAGAAAGACTGAATGATGCCAGCCCAGGTTTTGAAATCATTATCCATATCCAGCCTTGCGCCGGTAATGGTAATCTTTTCATAGCCTTCAGACTTCACCAGTGAAAGGTTCTTCAACTCTTTTGTCGCATCTGTCGATGCCATCGCACCGGACTTACCGCGCGCAGTTGATTTCAATGTAGGAACAAACAGACCCAGGCGCATCAAAGCGACCGGTTGTACGGTGTTATTTTTATTTGGGTGCAGTTGAATAACTTCACCACTGTTTTTTGTCACCGACAGAAAAGGCTCGAGTAACGCCTTGTTTTCACTCTCTTTATCTGCCATAGCCTGAGATCTTCATTCTGTGGATGAAAAGGGTCGTTTTCTGATTACAGTGAACATTAACACTGTTTATAGTGAACATTCTACTCTCTATAGTGAATAAACTACTGACTACAGTGGACACTTTACTCATTATAGTGAACGCGATCACCTTCTGAGGCCTTGTGGGGTGCGGCCTGCGACGATCGGGGATCTCTTAGGATCTCTTTAAGATCTCTATATGATCTTTCTTTAAGATCTATTCACTGTATAACTGAATAACATCAGTTCTGAAGCGGCTTGCACCCCTTAAAACACCTAAAACACCTTCATCGCGTCAACATACCTTTCGATCCCTTAAAACCATCAGTTCCTGGCAAGGAAGATCCTTCCACTTCTCCTGATGTGAGCAACTTCCTCATTATTATTCATTTTAAAGAAACTTCTGTCGAGCGTAAGGTAAACACCATTGAGCATCACTTCACTAAGGCAGAGGACATTTCCATGACTGACAACGTTATTTCTCGCAATCCGACCAACGGCGAAATCATTGCGACCTATCCGCTGCAAAGCCCAGCTCAGCTTCAATCTGCACTGCAAGAAAGCGCAAATGCATTCGCTGAATGGCGTTACACCGCAATGCCACAACGTGTAAAAGTATTGCGTCAGCTGTCAGAGCAAATTCGTCAGCGTCAGGATGAGCTGGCAACAATGGCCACACTGGAAATGGGCAAGCCCATCGCTCAGGCGCGCGCTGAAGTTCTTAAGTGCGCCAACCTTTGTGACTGGTACGCAGAGCATGGTCCCGCGATCCTCGCCGACAAACCGACGCTGGTAGAAAATCAGCAGGCATGGCAGTCATTTCGACCGCTAGGTGTGATCCTCGCAGTCATGCCGTGGAACTTCCCTTATTGGCAAGTGCTGCGTGGCGCAGTGAGCATGCTGCTGGCCGGTAATACCTATGTGCTAAAACATGCGCCAAGCGTCATGGGATCAGCGAATCTGATGACTTCACTGTTTGATGCGACCGATCTGCCAAAAGGTGGATTCACCGTAATTAACGTCGACAACGATGGTGTCTCTGCCGCGATCAAGGATCCGCGCATTGCCGCGGTAGCGGTCACCGGCAGCGTACGTGCTGGTGGCGCAATTGCAGCACAAGCCGGTGCGGTACTAAAGAAAACGGTATTAGAGTTGGGCGGCGCGGATCCTTTCATTGTACTGGCAGATGCAGACCTCGATGCTGCAGTGGCCTCAGCGGTCACAGGACGCTACCAGAACACCGGACAGGTCTGCATGGCAGCCAAGCGCTTCATCATTGAAGAAAGCGTCGCAGAAGCGTTTGAGGCGCGTTTCAGCGCAGCGGTTCAGGCACTGAAGATCGGCGATCCTTTAGATGAAGAAACCTACATCGGCCCAATGGCGCGTTACGATCTGCGCGATGAACTCGATAATCAGGTTCAGCAAACCATCAGAGAAGGTGCGCGTTTAGTGTTAGGTGGTCATAAGATCGATGGCGTTGGTAACTATTACGCTCCAACGATCCTTGCAGATGTCACGCCAGCCATGACCGCTTTCCAGCAGGAAATTTTTGGCCCAGTTGCCGCAATTACCGTAGCGCGAGATGCGCAGCACGCGCTTGAACTGGCCAATAACAGCGAATTCGGCCTGAGCGCCACGGTGTGGAGTAGTAATGAAGCCGTTGCTAATGAACTGGCAGAAAAGCTGGAAACTGGCGCGGTCTTCATCAACGGCAATGGCGCATCGGATCCGCGTGTCGCTATTGGTGGCGTGAAGAAAAGCGGCTATGGCCGTGAGCTATCAAGTTTTGGTGTCCATGAGTTCTGTAACATTCAAACCGTGTGGAAAAACCGCCGTTAATTATCCAGGGGCGCGTTAACCGCGCCCTTACTCCTGCCTGCATCCCGCCTAAGACCGTTACACACCCGTTAAAATGTTGTGGACCAGTTCAAAAAATCCACCAGTGGTATTATAAAGGTATTACATCTGGTGTTAGATTTTCCCCACCTACACCGGGGAGTCCAATTTAAATGAAAACAACAATCCCAAAACTGTCATTCATGATGTTTCTTCAATGGTTTATCTGGGGCGCATGGTTTGTGCCGCTCTGGGCATTTCTCAGCAAAAACGGCTTCTCGCCGGTTGAGATCGCCTGGTGCTACGCCTGCACCTCGATAGCTGCCATCCTGTCACCGATCCTGGTAGGATCGCTGGCCGATCGCTTCTTCCAGGCACAGAAAGTACTGTCGCTACTGACCATCGTCGGATCGATTCTGATGTTTCTTGCCGCCCAGCAAACGTATTTCAGCGGCTTCTTCCCTTTGCTGTTGCTGTATGCACTCACTTATATGCCAACCATTGCGCTCACCAACAGCATCGCTTTTTCGCATGTCGCTGATGTGGAGCGTGATTATCCCCGCATTCGTGTGATGGGGACGATTGGCTGGATCGCGTCTGGCATCATTTGCGGTTTTCTGCCGCCGCTGCTGGGATATGGCGATATCTCCGCAAGTAATGTGCCGCTATTGATCACCTCCGCCAGCTCACTGTTACTGGGCATTTTCGCACTGACACTGCCCGCAACGGAGCCAAAAAGTAGCGGAAAATTCAGCCTGCGCGTAGCGCTTGGCCTGGATGCGTTGCATTTGCTCAAAGATCGTAGCTTCCTCGTCTTCTTCATCTGTTCGTTCCTGTTCAGCATGCCGCTGGCGTTCTACTACATCTTTGCTGAAGGCTATCTGACTGAAGTCGGCTTGCCGCACGCGACCGGCTGGATGACGCTTGGACAGGTATCTGAAATCTTCTTCCTGCTGGCGCTGCCCTTCTTCATTAAGCGCTTTGGCATCGGCAAAGTGCTGCTGCTGGGGTTAACCACCGCTGCACTGCGCTATGTGTTCTTTGTGTTCGGCGGCGATCAAAACATGCTGACTTACGGTTTGCTGTTTATGGGCATTCTGCTGCATGGCGTCAGCTACGATTTCTACTTCATTACGGCCTATATCTACGTTGATAAGAAAGCGCCCGTAGCGATGCGCAATGCCGCGCAAGGTTTGATAACGCTCGCCTGCCAGGGCATCGGCAGCCTGCTCGGTTATCGTCTTGGCGGCTATCTGATGCAGGAAATGTTCGCCTATGACCAGCCGCGCAATGGCCAGACGTTCAACTGGGCGGGCATGTGGATGTTTGGCAGCGTGATGATTGTGATAATCACCATCGCCTTTATTGTGCTGTTCCGCGACGGCAAAAAACGCAGCGATGAATTGACCGCTTTTGATAACTCAGCAACTGCTGAAAGCCATAAATAAGAGATTTCACCATGACGATGACACTGCAAGAAAAACGGATTTTAGGCGCGTTTTATGGCCAGGCGCTGGGCGATGCGATGGGCATGCCATCAGAATTATGGCCGCGATCGCGCGTGAAACAACATTTTGGCTGGATCGATCGTTTCCTGCCCGGTCCGGCAGAAAATAACGCCGCCTGTTACTTTGGACGCGCATCTTTCACTGACGATACGTCGATGGCGCTGGCATTAGCTGATGCGATCGTGACTCATCATGGCGAGATCAATGCGGAAACCATTGGCGCGAATATTTTGCACTGGGCGGAGTCGTTTGATGCCTTCAATAAAAACGTACTGGGGCCAACATCAAAAATCGCGCTTAATGCCATGAAAGCCGGTACGCCGGTGTCGCAGCTGGAAAATAATGGTATGACCAACGGCGCGGCAATGCGCGTCTCGCCGCTCGGTTGCCTGCTACCAGCCCGTGATCTCTCCGCTTTTATTGATGCCGTCGCGCTGGCATCGAGCCCAACGCATAAATCAGATGTTGCGATTTCCGGTGCTACGGTGATTGCCTGGGCGGTGTCGCGCGCTATTGATGGCGCTAGCTGGGCAACCATCTGCGATGAACTACCAGCCGTCGCGCGTACGGCGCAGGAAAAGCGCGTGACTACCTTTAGCGCGTCAATGGCGGCGCGTCTGGAGCTGGCGTTGGGCGTGGTTAAGCAGGGCAGGGGCGTGGAATCCAGCATGCAGCAGATTTACGATCTGGTCGGCACCGGCACCAGCACTATTGAATCGGTACCGGCAGCGATTGCCATGGTGGAGCTGGCAGAAACCGATCCTAATCGCTGTGCGATTCTCTGCGCTAACCTCGGCGGCGATACCGACACGATTGGCGCGATGGCGGTGGCTATTTGCGGCGCGTTACACGGTATCGATAGCATTGATACTGAGCTGAAAGCCGAACTTGATGCCGCTAACGCACTGGATTTCACGCGCTACAGCCAAGCCTTTCTCGTTTTCCGCCAGCAGCGCGAGGCCGCTTATGCTGACGCCTGACGATTTGCAGCGGCTTGAAGCGCACCTGCCGGTGTGCGTAATTGGTGCGGCAGTGGTGGATGTGATTGCCGATGCGTACTCGTTGCCGCATCGCGGCAGCGATATCGAGCTCCACCAGCAGGGCGTCAATGTAGGCGGCTGTGCATTGAATGTAGCGATTGCGCTGCATCGACTCGCTATTCCATCAACCAACGCGCTGCCGCTCGGCAATGGCATCTGGGCGAGCATCGTGCGGCAGAAGCTAACGGAATACGGGATTCACAGCGTACTGGAAACAGCGAAAGGCGATAACGGTTGGTGCCTGGCATTAGTTGAACCGGATGGCGAGCGCACCTTTCTTTCAGTAAGCGGCGTGGAAAACCAGTGGGATGCTGCACTGCTCAGCTCGCTGCCGCAGCCGGCTAATCGCTGGATCTACCTTTCAGGTTATCAACTCACCAGCAAAAGCGGTGAAGTGCTGATCGATTGGCTGGAGCAGCAAACTCAGCCCTATCAGCTGCTGGTGGATTTTGGACCACGGCTGGCTGATATCGCTAATACACATTTTGATCGCATTATGGCCTGCCATCCACTGATTACAGTGAACAGACAGGAAGCAGAACTGCTGTGGCATGAACGTCTCGATGAGCATCAAGCCTTTGATGTGCAGCAGTTAATGACGCGCTGGCAGCAGCGTTTTGATGCTGCGCTGGTGGTGCGGCTTGATAGCGAAGGTGCGGGTTTCGTTGACGCTGACGCTCAGGGCTGGATACCGGCGCTGCCGACTCAGGTCGTTGACACCATTGGTGCAGGCGACAGCCACGCTGGTGGTCTATTGGCGGGATTGGCTTCAGGTTGGTCGCTGGCGAAGAGCGTCGCGCTGGGCAACATCGTCGCATCTTATGTGGTTTCACAACGCGGCGGCGACTGCGCGCCTGATCGCGCCACGTTAAGCAACTATTGGCAGCAGCGCCTTACTCAGCAATAAACACATACATGTCGCTACGACAGTAGCTAATGCTGTACTCCAGCGGATTGCCCTGCGCATCCAACGCCAGCTGCTTAATAACCAAAATGGGTACGTTGTCGGGCAAGGCGATCTGCTGCTGGAGCGCCTCATCAGGCATGCGAGCACTCACTCTACTTTGCGATTTCACCGGCAGGATTTGCTGCTGGTGGAAATAGTCGTAAAGCGAAATACCAATCTCATCTACATCAGCGATCAAGCGCGCCGGCACCCAGGATTCTTCAACGGACACCGCCTGTTGATCAACATAGCGAATTCGCTTCAGCAGAAAAACCTCACTGCCTATACTCACGCCCAGCTTACCGGCAATTTCGGCGCTACAGTGGATTTTACTTTTGTTAATCCACACCGTATCCGGCTTCTTACCGCGTAATACCGCTTGTTGCGACAAACCTTTCGGCTCTTTCAGTGAATACTCAAACTGGCTGCAAATCTGCGTGCCGTAGCCGCGTGAGCGCAGCACCACCCCCTCTTTTTCCAGTGCATCCATGGCCTTACGGACCGTAATACGCGAAATACTCAGCGATTGACTGAATTCGCGTTCACTCGGCAGGATCTCTTCATGCACCAGCACGCCATCGCGCACCGCATCTTTAATCGCGCTAGCGAAGCGTTTGTACAGCGGCGTGCGGCTCTCATCGGCAAGGGTAGAAGTAAGCCGCGAAAATAGTGCTGTTGGGTCGGTCATAGCAGGTTGGTTCACTCAATCCGGTAAGCGGCAGAACGCTATGATACTGACTTTTTGCGGCGGGCGAAGTATTCGATCAGCATGGATATCACGAATAAATGCTTTAAAAACAATAAAAGCCCCTTTGGGGCTTTTCATAATGCGAAACTCAAAATCAACGCTCATCAAACGGCACGCCGCCTTTTGACTTATGGTGTTTTGGCGTTTCGATGATGGAAACCGTCACCGAATTGGCATCGATCTCGAACGAATCCGCCACCGCTGCGGTGACGGCCCTTAATAACTTTTTCTTCTGCTCCACGGTGCGACCTTCTGCCGCATAAACAACGATTTCTGGCATATCTGCTTCTCCTTCACAGTGAATATCGATTTTCAGCATACCTCAGGCAAAGGCAATCCGGCAGCGTGAATCTCAGCGCAACGCAGCCTGGCGCTAATCCGTTCAGCGTTTCTAAATGCAATCTGTGTTGAAATGTGAAATGTTATGTTATAACGTAATTATAGCGTTCTTTTTGTCGCGATATTTTACGGAAAACATAATGAAATCAATTAAAAATTTGCTTATCGCCTCGGCGCTAGGCCTGGCTTCTTGCGCCACATTGGCGGCGGAACATCAGGATAAACCGGTGCGTATTGCGGCACCGTTCGAAATCAAAGGTGCCGATCCCGCGCTCTCCGGTGACATTCTGCTACGCATGGATGTGGTCGAAACGCTGGTGGAAGTTAACGAACGCGCCGAGCCTATCCCGGCGCTAGCCGCAAGCTGGCAAGTCTCTGCTGATGGTTTGCGCTGGCAATTACAGCTGCGCGATAACGTCCGTTTCCATGATGGATCGCCGCTGGATGCCGCCGCTGTGGTGAAATCACTGAACACCGCGCGGAGTAAAGCGGGTCTACTGGATAAAACGCCGATTACCGAAATCAGCGGAGAAGGGCAACAGGTCACCATCACTTTACGCGAACCCTTCGTCCCCTTGCTTTCGGTGCTGGCAGACAGTCGTTCGCAGATTCTTGCTTTAGCCAGCTGGGATGCGCAGGACAAGATCACTCGTATCATCGGTAGCGGTCCGTTCATGCTGACATCGTTTCAGCCACCACAGTCGCTGACGGTGAAACGCTTCGATGATTACTGGGGCGAAAAGCCTGCCATTGCAGCCGCCAGTTATCTCTCCTCTGGACGTGCTGAAACTCGCGCGTTGCTGGCGGAAAGCGGTGATGCAGATTACGTTTTCAATCTTGATGCCGCCAGCCGTCAGCGCTTAGCCCGCAAGCCATCGCTGCAACTGCCGGCCATTCCGGTGCCGCGCACCCTAATGCTAAAGCTGAACCTGGGCGATCCGCTGTTAGCCGAACAGCCGGTGCGAGAAGCGATCAGCATGGCGATTGATCGTAACGCGCTGGCGATGGCGGTGCTGCGTTACCCGGGCGCGGCCAGCCAACTGTTTCCACCCAATATGGGCGCCTGGCATAACGGCAACCTGCAACCGCTGCAGTTCAACCTGCAACAGGCAGCACAACAGCTGCAGGCTGCGGGGTGGAAAGTGGGGACCGATGGCGTCTTAGTGCGCAACGGTCAGCGCTTCAGCCTGACGCTGCTGACGTTCCCGGATCGTCCCGAACTGCCGCTAATGGCGATGGTGATCCAGCAGCAACTGCGCAAAGTGGGCATTGAAGTGAAGATCAACGCCACCAACGCCAGCGAAATTCCTGCACAGCATCACAGTAATCGTCTGCAGCTGGCGCTGTTCTCCCGCAACTTTGCCCTAACGCCCGATCCAACCGGCACCTTACTGCAGGATTACGCCACCCACGGCGGCGACTGGGGGGCGATGAACTGGCATCCGGCAGGGTTTAACGCGGCGTTGCATACGCTCACCCAGTCCACCGATGAGGCTGCACGTGCGCAGGCCCGTCATCTGATCACCGCCTCACTGCAGCAGGATTTGCCGGTGATCCCTATCGCCTGGTATCAGCAATCGGCCGCGATTAACAGCAAGCTGAAAAACGTCACGCTTGATGCGTTTGAACGTCACTTTGGTCTGCGTCAGATGCAGTGGGAGCAATGATGATAAAGCTTCTTGGCTGGCGCCTTGGACAAGCGGTTTTTGTGATGCTGGCGGTCGGTTTACTCACCTGGTTTTTGGTGCAGGCGCTACCGGGCGACATGGCCTGGCGTATTGCCAGCGGTCGCTATGGCTACGATCGCGTGGATGCCCAAGCAGTGGCGCGGGTACAGCAGGAGTTGAGTGGATCATTACAGCAGGGCAGCGCGTTGCTGCACTGGTTGTTCGATCTGCTGCAGTTCAATTTTGGCCGTTCGCTGGTATCGGGTGAGCCGGTAATGGATGAGCTGCGCTGGCAGCTTAGCCAGACGCTGGCGCTCGCTGGCACATCGCTTGTTCTGACCCTATTGCTCACCTTGCCGTTAGGTATTTGGGCGGGATGCCACGCCAACGGTAAGCTTGATCGTGTGTTGTTCTGGCTGAGCGCGCTGCTGAAATCGGTACCGCATTTCGCGCTGGGTATGCTGCTTATCGTGTTGCTGGCACTTCAGCTTGATTGGCTACCCAGCGCCGGTTACGGCGAGCTGCGTCATTTCCTGTTACCGGCGTTGACGCTGGCGTTATCGTTAACCGCCGTTGGCGTCCGCGTGGTGCGTGAAGCCACTTTTCAGGTTGTCACGTCCGGTTATTACCGCTGGGGCGCGCAAAAAGGTTTAGCGCCCGCCACGTTGTTGCGCCGTCATGGGTTACGAAATCTGGCATCGCCGGTAATGACCTGGTTCGGCATGCAGTTCGTCTGGCTGGTGGAAGGGGTCGTCGTGGTAGAAACGCTGTTCGCCTGGCCGGGCATTGGCCACGCGCTGGTGCATGCTATTTTTGCGCGCGATGTGCCGGTGATTCAGGCGAGCGCCATGACGCTCGGCCTGCTGTTTGTCTTGCTCAACATGCTGGTGGATGCGGGTTGTCATCTACTTGATCCAAGAGGGAGACGCGCATGATGCTTTCGCCTGCACGTCTGATTGGCTGGCTGATGTTGTGCTCACTGCTCGGCTTCGCCTTCTTGCTGCCACTGGTTCATCACGGCGATCCGCTGGAACAGGATCTATTGCAGATCCTGCATGCGCCCAGCAGCGGCCACCTTCTCGGGTTTGATCATCTTGGTCGCGACATGATGTCGCGCCTCAGTGCGGCATTGCGTCTGTCCCTCGGCCTCGCGGCGCTGTGCGTAATAAGCGCCATGCTGGTCGGTGTATTAGCTGGCGTAATAAGTGCGCTCTATGGCGGCTGGCTCGATCGCGCACTCAGCATGCTCGGCGACATGTGCCTCGCGCTGCCGGGTTTGCTGCTGGTATTACTTTTAGCCGCGATTGCGCCCGATTCCCCAGGCATGCTGTGGCTGGGCATTTCATTGGTGCTTTGGGTGGAATTTTTCCGCGTGACGCGTGCCACCTTACGTCCAGTGGTGCATGCGCCCGGTATGCAGGCGGCAATGCTGCTTGGCTTCTCGGCGTTCTACCGTTTCCGCCGACATCTGTTGCCAGCCTTAGCGCCAGTGTTAACGACGTTGACGTTGTTCTCTTTCAGTAGCGCCATCATGGCGGTGTCGGCACTCGGTTTTATCAGCGTTGGCGTGCGCCCACCCACGCCGGAACTGGGATTGATGATGACTGAGCTACTGCCATTTGCCTGGGAAGCGCCGTGGTTGCTGATGCAGCCGGTGATTGCGCTATTTCTGCTGCTCATTAGCCTGAATCTCTTAATGAAAAAGGAGCGTCGATGAAAGGATTACACGCCATCGGCATCACCGTTACCGCCGCCAGCCAGACGCTGGTGGAACCGGTAGATCTCACCTTGCTGCCAGGTCAGCCACTCACGTTACTGGGCGAAACGGGTTCGGGTAAAAGCCTGTTGGCGCAGGCCATCATGGGCATTTTGCCAGACGATCTGCAGGCGAGCGGCACGCTTATCATCAACGATCGATGCTTCACTCTACCGCAGGATGTCGCGCTATTACGCACTTTGTGGGGCCACACCTTAGCTTCGTTGCCGCAGGAACCCTGGTTATCGCTCGATCCCACCATGTCAGTGCTACAGCAGGTGGCGGAAGGCTATCGTTTTGTGCGCGGACAAACAAAAGCAGACAGCGAAAACGCTGCCAGCAGTGATTTACAGCAGCTGGGCCTGGCGCAATCGACATCCCGTTATCCGTGGCAACTCTCCGGCGGTATGGCGCAGCGCGCCGCCTTTGCAGCCGCTCGCGCAGGCGGTGCGCAGATATTGCTAGCCGATGAGCCAACCAAAGGACTGGATGTGGCGCGTCGTGATGAGGTAGCGGCCTTGCTGCGCAGAGAAGTGGCTGAGGGCGGCACGCTACTCACCATCACGCACGATATCGCCCTGGCCCGACAGCTGGGCGGCGAGGTGATCGTGATGCACAAAGGGAAAGTCATTGAACAGGGCAGGGCGGAGCAGGTAATGCATTCACCGCAGCAAAGCTACACGCGCAAATTGCTCGCCGCCGATCCGGCCGCATGGCCCGCGCGGCAGCAAACTTTCATTGCAAGTAAACCAGTAGTCAGTGCCGAGGGGATTCAGCTGCAGCGCGGAGGGAAAATGCTCGGGGTGCCGGAAAACTTCACGCTGCACGCGGGTGAAGTCGTTGGGCTATACGGTGCCAGCGGTAGCGGGAAAAGTAGCTTTGGCGATGTACTGCTCGGATTATTAACGCCGCAGCAAGGCCGCATTACGCGCCATGTTGCGGTGGATACGCTGAAATATCAGAAGATTTATCAGGATCCATCCGCGTTATTTCCACCAACCCGCACGCTAGGGCAGAGCCTGAACGATCTGTTGCGGCGGCATCGCATTGCTTCACCAAGGCGAGATGCGTTGATGGAACAGTTGGCGCTGGCACCGGATCTGTTGAAACGGCGGCCCGATGCGCTCTCGGGCGGCGAGTTACAGCGCCTCTCGTTGCTACGCGTAATGCTGCTGGAACCGGTGTTTCTCTTCGCCGATGAACCCACATCGCGGCTTGATCCGCGGGTGCAACAGCAAACCATTCAGCTCATCACCTCACTGGCAAGCGAGCAGCAATGCGCGGTGCTGCTGGTGAGCCACGATCGCGATCTGCTGGAAAAAGGCACGCATCGGGTAATCGCGATGGAAACCCGGAATTAGCGCTCTGGCGGCTGGCTATCACCGAGACCGAGGGAACGCTGCATCACCACGGTATCGAGCCAGCGGCCATGTTTGAAACCCACCGACTTCATTACGCCGGTGTGCTCAAAACCGAGCGCCCGGTGTAACCCCAGCGATCCTGCGTTGGCGCTATCGCCAACGATCGCAATGATTTGGCGAAATCCTGCCGCTTCCGCCAGCGCAATGGCCTTTTGCAGCAGCGCGCGTCCAATGCCTCTACCCGTTTGCTGCTGATCGAGGTAAATCGAATCCTCCAGCGTGAAGCGATAAGCGTAACGCGGGCGGTACGGTGCCAGATAGCAATAACCCAGCACCTGTTCATTCTCTTGTGCCACCAGCCAGAAACCGCCGCGCTGCTGCACATCCTGCACGCGATTAAGCATTTCGCTCGCAGAAGGCGGTTCGGTTTCAAAAGTTGCGGTGCCGTGCAGCACATGCCAGGCGTAGATCTTCTGAATGGCCGCTGCGTGATGCGGTCTGGCGGGAAGAATGTCCATATGTTCCTGATTATCAGCGTAGAAAATCACAGCATGCCACCACGCCGCACGCTAATCATCGGATTTAACAATAGGAAATTGTGATGGCTGATATCCTGCATCGCCGGGCTGCCATTCATGGCGACCTGGAACAATCCGCAATTAATTTTGCTCAGAAAGCTGCACCGCCATGGTATCTGGCTCTAAGGCTTCGAACACGTGCGGTTCGTCGGCGGGGTAACAAATATAGTCGCCCGGATGCAATTCAACCGGTGCATCGCTGGGGCCAACCAGCGCCCGGCCGCGGGCGATGATGATATGTTCAACTGAACCCGGCGGATGGGGTTCGGAAGCGCGCGGCGCGCCAGGTTGACTGGTCACCAGATAAAGATCGCGTCGCCCGCCGGGTGGGCAACTGGCCAGTAATGCCGCCTGATAATCTGCCATCTCCGCCGACACAATCATTCCTTCGCCACGGCGAATGATCTGTAAGCGCTTCACTTCCGGCTCCATCAGACGCGCAAAAGGTATATTCAGCGCCACGCACAGCGCCCACAAGGTTTCGAGGCTGGGATTGCCGTTACCTGCTTCAAGCTGCGAAAGTGTTGATTTAGCAATCCCGGCGCGGCGCGCCACTTCTGTCAGCGACAGCCCCGCACGCTGGCGTTCACGTAATAACCCGGCAGCAATAATATCAATTGGCGTGGTCAAACCTACTCCTGTTCTTTATATCGAACGATTTGTTCGTCTTGTAAAACAATCACACTGCGTTCATTATAACGGCTTTCCTGTTCGATATGAGATCAAATTGTGATGCGTCTGGGTGCAGTGCCGCTTGATCGCGGAGTAATAAAAGCCATTTTCCTGGTGTGTCTGGCCGACGGTATTGTCGGGCTTTCGTATGGTTCGCTGGCAGCAGCAGAAGGTTTTCCGCTGTGGGTGCCGATTGCCCTCTCGACGTTGGTGCTGGCAGGCGCATCGGAATTTCTGTTTATCGGCATTGTGGCCGGTGGCGGCAGTCCGCTGACGGCGGCAGCGGCCGGTTTGCTGGTCAATGCGCGTCATCTGCCGTTTGGTATTGCGGTGAAAGATCTGGTCGGTAAGGGCAGTCGCAGCCTTTTGGGCTGCCACATCATGAATGATGAAAGCGTGGTGTTCGGCATTTCTCAACCCAAACTGGCACAGCGGCGGGCGGCGTTCTGGATCTGTGGCTTAGGCATTTTCACCATCTGGCCATTGTCAGTGATTGGCGGTGCGGTGATCGGACGTTTTATTCCTGACGTTTCTTCTATTGGCCTTGATGCGGTGTTTCCGGCGATCCTGATTGCCTTGATTTTCCCCGCGCTGCGCCAGCGTCGTACGCTGATTCCGGCGACGCTTGGCACGGCATTGTCGGTACTGGCGACACCGTTTGTTCCGGCGGGGATGCCGGTGCTGTTTTCACTACTCGGATTATTGAGCTGGCGGGAGCGTAAGAATGCAAAATAATCTGATCATCGCGGGCATAGCGCTGCTGGCGGTTGGCACCTATGCCATCCGCTTTGCGGGTTACCGCCTTGGCAGCCGCATGCAGATGTCGGAACGGGTACGCAGCATGTTATCTGATGCCGCCACCGTTTTGCTGTTGGCGGTGGCGGTCACCACCGCACTGTTTGAAGGCACCCACTTCGCCGGAGTGGCGCGTATCGCCGGCGTGCTGTTTGCGGTGTTTCTCGCGTGGCGTCGCACCCCGTTGATTTTAGTCATCATTGGCGCTGCGCTGATGACGGCATTGCTGCGTTATTTAGGCGTGCCTTAAACCTTTTTGCTACTGTGTGATATCCCGGAACAACAGCAAACAGGAACCTATATGAAACCGCGTTTAGCCCGCTGCGATGAAACTGCCGCGTTGTGGCGCATTCGCAATCTCGCCATACGCCACGGTTGTCAGGGTGTTTATCCGGCAGAAGTCATCAGCGCATGGACGCCCGATGCGTTACCCGCTGGTTACTTTGCGGCGGTAAAACGCAATCCGTTCTTTGTGATAGACGATCCTGAACACGGCGTGGCCGCTACCGGTTTTCTCGATCTCCATAACGGCAGCGTTGAGGCTATTTTCACGCTGCCCGCCTGTAATGGCAAAGGCTATGCCAGCGCGATCATGCAGGCGATCATTGAGGAAGCACGGCAGCGCGGTTTTAAACAATTGACGCTCGCCGCCACGCCCAACGCCAGCAGTTTCTATCAACGCCACGGTTTTCACGTGGTGCGTGACGCGTTATACCCTTCGGCGCTGGCGCAAGCCGATCTCGCCTGTGTTGAAATGGTCCGCGAGCTTTAAGGCTAAAATGATAAACAGTGCAAACAACAAGGATCGCGCGAATATGGTAATTAACTGCGTTGCGTATCGCCACGGTAAGCGTGAAGAGCATGTTGATGTTGCGGACATCAGCGAAGTGCTGAAAGAGGAGAAATCCTTTGTCTGGATGGGATTGTACCAACCTGAACCGGCCTTTATGCAGACGCTGCAACAGGAGTTCAGCCTGCACGAGCTGGCGATAGAAGATGCGCTAGTGGCACATCAGCGACCGAAGATTGAGCAATATGGCGATTCAGTATTTATCGTGGTGAAGACCGCACATATGGACGATCTGCAGCGCATCACTTTTGGTGAAACGCACTTCTTCCTTGGCAAAAACTTCTTGATAACCGTGCGTCATGGATCGTCAGAAGGCTATGCTGCGATTCGCACTAAAGCGGAAAAAAATCAATCGATGTTGTGTGAAGGTCCGGGCTATGCGCTTTATTGCATCCTCGATTTCATCGTTGATCACTACAGCAAAATCACCGAATCCCTAAACGATCGAATTGGTGGGCTGGAAGAGGGCATGTTTACCACTCGCTTCGACAGCGATGCGTTGCAAAACGTTTACCACCTGCGTCGCGAACTATTAGCGCTGCGCAATGCGGCGCTGCCGGTGACAGAAATTTGTCAGCAGCTGGTGCGGTTTCATGAAGATATCATCCCGAAAAATCTGCGCGCCTATCTGCGTGATGTGCAGGATCATGCGCATCACGTGATGATTGATGCGGAAGATATGCGTGAGATGCTCACCAGCGCGATGCAGGTCAATCTGGCGCTGGTGTCGGTGCAGCAGAGCGAAGTGAATAAAAAGCTCGCCGGCTGGGGTGCGATCCTGATTGTACCAACGATTATTTTCAGTATGTATGGCATGAACTTTCCCGATATGCCGGAATTGCACACGCACTTTGGTTATCCGGCGGTGGTGGGCGTGACAATCGTCATCTGCTGCGTGATGTGGTGGCGGTTGAAAAAGGCCGGCTGGCTGTAACGTGGCCGTATTGGTCGTGTGCAGTAGGCTGAATTAATCCATTGCGTTCACTTTAAAAGCAAGGCCATGATAACACTCTGATTGCTCAAGGAGATTGTCATGGCTTCTTCGCCTTTCACTATTGGTCTGCTGCTGTTCCCCAACCTCACGCAACTCGATCTCACCGGCCCGTGGGAAGTGTTTGCCCGCATGCCCAACGTCAAAAATTATCTGATTTGGAAAGACCGCCAGCCGGTGATGTCCGATCGTGGCATGGCGATTGTGCCAACCGCGACCTTTGCCGACTGTCCCCAACTTGATCTGATTTGCATTCCCGGCGGTCCCGGACAAATCGCACTGATGGACGACGACGAAACGCTGGATTTTGTGCGGCGCATGGCGCAAAACGCGCAATGGGTGACATCGGTGTGCACTGGCTCGCTGGTGTTAGGCGCTGCGGGATTACTGCAAGGATATCGGGCAACTTCGCACTGGGGATCGCTGGATCAGCTCAGCCTTTTAGGCGCCACGCTGGTAGCGGAACGCGTGGTGCGTGACCGCAACCGCATCACCGGCGCGGGCGTCACCTCAGGCATTGATTTTGCCTTAACGGTGGCGCAGGAGTTGTTTGGGCGCGAGGTTGCGGAGAATATTCAGCTGCAGATGGAGTACGATCCGGCGCCGCCATTCCACTCTGGCTCTCCGCGCAGCGCCTCACCAGCGCGACTGGCCGAGGCGAAAAATCAGATGCAGGATTTTATTGCCCGACGCCGTTTGGCAACCGAGCAGGCAGCGGCAAGGCTAAAGCGCTAATACGACAGATGAGTATGAAATCTGGCGATTTCAGCCTGAAATCGCCACGGATTTTCACCCTCAATGTGCGCTGGCAGTAGGGCGCACGGTGATTTCACTGGTATCAACCTCGCCAGGTTGTTCGATGGCCCAACTCACCGCTTTGGCAATCGCTTCCGGCTGCAGTGCAATCTGGCGATAACTCTTCATCGCCTCACGCGCAACACGGTCGCTGATGCTATCGGCGAGTTCAGACTCCACCACGCCCGGATTGAGCACCGTAACGCGCAGATGCTGTGATTCCTGGCGCAGACCATCGGAAATGGCACGCACCGCGAATTTAGTAGCGCAATACACCGCCGCGGTGGGGGAAACCGTCAGGGCGCCAACCGACGCGATGTTGATGATGTGGCCAAACTGCTGGGTCTGCAGGGTAGGAAGCACTGCCGCGATACCATACAGCACGCCGCGAATGTTGACGTCCAGCATCAAATCCCACTCTTCGACCTTCATAGAACTCATCGGCGACAGCGGCATGACACCTGCATTGTTAATCATCACATCAATGCGGCCATATTTCTCCAGCGCAAAATCGGCCAGCTGCTGTGTATCGGCACGCCGTGTGACATCGGTAAGCAAATAATCCACGCTTGCGCCCGCTAAACGCAGCTCATCGCAAAGCGCCGTCAAGCGATCGGCGCGACGTGCACCGAGAATCAGTTTGTGACCTTGCTGCGCCAGATGACGTGCAATGCCTTCGCCTATGCCGCTACTGGCGCCGGTTAAAATAATCACTTTAGGATTTGAGTGGGTCATGACGTACTCCTCGTTAAGTTGACGAGGCTATTGTTGATAAATCATACGTTAGACGACAGACCCGATCGTGGCGCATGTTTGCCTGATTCTCTCGCTACCATTGTGTATTTATCACCTTGATGGCTATGCTTTGCCTGAATCTCTCTGCGGAACATCATTTATGGCGCTCTCAGTTCAACAACGTACCTGCGCATTGCTCAGTCAGCTGGCACGTCAGGAAGGCTATACCGAATCGCTGCTGGAAAGCGTGCGCTTTATGCGTGCCGATCGGCAGTGGGCACGCACGCCGGTGCTGTATGAACCCAGCATCATTATTATTTGCCAGGGTTCGAAACGCGCGTTTCTGGCCGACAAAATGTATCGCTACGATGCACAGCATTTTCTGGTGCTGTCGGTACCGTTGCCATTCTCTGCTGAGACTGAGGCAACCTCCGAAGAGCCGTTGCTGGGCATCGCCGTTCGCCTGGATGTTGCCATGGTGGCGCGGCTGGTGGCGCAACTGGCCAGCGTTGAAACGGCGATGAGTGCGGCACAAGCGGGCATTATCTCGACGCCCATTGATCAGGCATTAGCGGAAAGTACCTTACGCTTGCTGGAAGCGCTGAGCGATCCACTCGAAGCCAAAATATTGGCGCCAGCGCGGGTTGAAGAGATCTGTTTTCGCGTGCTGATGGGCGAGCAGGGCGGCGCGGTGCGCGCGGCGTTAACCTATCAAGGCCATTTTGGCCGCATCGCCCGTGCTCTGCAGCGTATTCATCAGGACTGGCGTCAGCCGCTAAATGTGCCGCATCTGGCAAACGAAGCCGGAATGAGCGTGCCGCGTTTTCATCTGCATTTCAAAACCGTCACGCAAACCTCGCCGATTCAATATGTTAAATCGCTGCGTTTACATCAGGCGCGTTTGATGATGATCCGCGATAATCTCACCGCCGCTGGCGCGGCAGCGCGCGTAGGTTATGAGAGCGACTCGCAGTTTAATCGTGAGTTCAAACGGATGTTTGGTCGAAGCCCCGCAGAAGAGGCGCGGATAATGAAGCGGGCGTTTGAGTTGTTACCGCCGGAGCAGTTGTCCGGCTGTTTACTGGCACATTAACTTAACGAATCGCCATGACGGCGACGACAGCCAAAATCCAGAACAGCGCGCAACCGGACAATACCAGTTGCCAAACACGGTGACGTTCGACGTTAAAAATAGTAGAAAAGTGAGTGCGTAAAAGGGTTTGCATAGTGACCTCAGTTCCGAAAATTAAATGATTAACTCGCAAGCTGCAGTAAGAAGATACTGTCAGCGAATGAGAACATTCTGACTGCTTTTAAGGAATGAGATCGACAAGACCAGTCTTGGTTTTGTGCGCAAATGATGAACAGCTAATCAAGATAAAACCGCGAATGGACCTGATCCATGCGCGGAATTTCGGTAAGGAATTGTCTGGTTATACGTTGCGTGTTACGCCACCATCTACGCGAATATTCTGAGCGGTAATGTAGGCCGCGCCCGGCGAGGCGAGGAAAGCAATGGTCGCCGCCACTTCTGCAGACGTACCGTAGCGCTGCAATGGCACGCTATCGCGGCGTTCATCGGTTTTCGGCAGGCTGTCTATCCAGCCAGGCAGCACGTTGTTGATGCGAATATTATCGGCCGCGTAGGTGTCAGCGAAGATTTTAGTGAACGAGGCTAAACCAGCGCGGAACACCGCGGAGGTCGGGAACATATCGGTGGGCTCAAAGGTCCACGCTGATGAGATGTTAATAATGCTGCCGCCGCCTTGTTTCTGCATGATTGGCGTCACCAGTCGCGTGGCGCGCACCACATTTAAAAAATACGTTTCCATGCCGAGCTGCCACTGCTCATCACTCAGCTCCAGAATCGGTGCGCGTGGACCGTGTCCGGCGCTGTTAACCAGCACATCGATACGGCCCCAGCGTGCCAGCGTGTGTTCCACCAGCTGGTGCAGATCGTCTACCGATTGGTTGGAGCCCGTTACGCCCAACCCACCCAGCCGTTCTGCCAGCGCTTCGCCTTTACCGGACGAAGAGAGAATCGCCACTTTATAGCCGTCACTTGCCAGCTTTTCGGCAGCTGCCGCCCCCATACCGCTGCCGCCAGCGACAATCACTGCAACTTTTTCTACTGTCATAATCCGCTATCCTCTCAATTAAAAATCGATTTAAGCCAGTATAAAAGGTAATTTCAGCCACAGAGAGTCAGTTTGATTGTCATTTGACGATAGGAAAACTACAGGATGAGTCACGGATTTAGCCAGCTTCCGCCGTTGAATGCGTTAAAGGTTTTCGAAGCCGTCACGCGTCATCTTAATTTCCGTCTGGCGGCGGAAGAGCTAGGCGTGACACAAGGCGCGGTCGCGCAGCAAATTCGTGGGTTGGAAGCCAGCCTGGGTCTAAAACTGTTTGAGCGATTGCCGCGCAGTCTGGCGTTGACGGGTGCGGGTGCAGGTTATGCGGTCAGTATTCGCCAGGCATTTGAGCTGATTGATGAGGCCACGCGGACATTACGCCCGGAGCCAAATCGGTTAACCCTGAGCGTGACGCCCACCTTTGCCAGCCGCTGGATGCTGCCGCGCCTGCCGGGTTTTACCGCCGCCTGGCCAGATATCGATTTGCGCGTGCTGGCCTCGGAACGGCTGGTTCAGTTTCATCATGAAGGCGTTGATTTGGCGGTACGCTATGGTCGCCCGCCGTTCGGCGCCGGCCTCGATGCTACATTGCTGTTTAGCCAAACGGTGCTGGCGGTGGTAAGCCCCACCTTACTGGCCGAGCTGGGCGATCCGGCCGAGAGTCAGAACTTCCAGCGCTACGCTCTGGTGCATGATGGGCATCACCTGTGGCCGGCATTTCTCGCGTTTATCTTTCCCAGCCTGTCGCTGCAACACGCGCATCATCTCCGTTTCAATCAAACCGCGCTGGCGCTTGAGGCAGCAATCGGCGGACAAGGTATGGCGCTCACTAGCCCACATTTTGTTCAGAACGATTTGGCGAGCGGGCGATTGGTGGCGGCGTTTAGCAGGCAAATGGCCCTGGATGCGGGTTGGTATCTGGTTTGGCCAAAGCGTCCGCGTGAGCAAGCGACGGTGAAAGCGGTGCGCGACTGGCTATTAGCCCAGGTTAACGGCTGATATTTGTTCAATAACGAAATCAGTAAAACTGATGATCCGCCGTGGATCATGAATGTTATAACTGCTTAATGATGCAGACATGGGCTTTTATCCTGCTTGCGCAGTGGATTAGCAAAATATCGCGCAAATTCAGCAAGTAACCAAAAATATTGCGCGTTGCATTCTGCTGGGTGCTGTGAATAAATACGGAATCAATTTTAATAAAAATGCCATAAAGGCCAGGCTCGCGCCTGAGAAAGATCTTCGCAAATATGACCGATCATAAAGATGTTTTAGCCAGGAACATCAGCGCCAAAAGCGAAAGCATGCAAGCGCATCTCATTGCCATTCGCCGTGACATTCACGCGCACCCAGAGTTGGGTTTCGACACCGTGCGCACCGCTCACATCGTTGAACAGGAGCTGTTACGCCTTGGACTGACGCCAAAAACCGGCGTCGGCAGAACCGGCGTCGTGGTAGATATTGTTGGCGCGCATCCCGGCAAAACCGTGCTGTTACGCGCCGATATGGATGCCTTGCCGATTCACGAACAAACGGGCCTGCCCTTTAGCAGCCAATATCCCGGTAAAATGCACGCCTGCGGCCACGATATTCACACCGCCACCATGCTGGGTGTCGCGGCGATTGTGCCGCACTACCGCGAGCAGCTACATGGCACCTTACGTTTGATTTTCCAGCCTGCGGAAGAGACGCCCGATAGCGGTGCTGAAGCGATGATCGCCGACGGCGCGGCAGAAGGTGTTGACCTTGCCATCACGCTACACAACAAACCGGAACTGGCCGCCGGTGAAATTGGTCTGACGCGCGGTGCCAGCACCGCTTCCAGCGACGAGTTTGATGTGGTGGTGCACGGTAAATCCACCCACGCCGCCCGGCCGCACATGGGCACCGATCCCATCATTGCGGCGGTGAATCTGGTCAGCCAGCTGCAAACCATTATTTCGCGCGAACTTGATCCCGCTAATTCGGCGGTGCTGACCATTGGTCACATTCATGGTGGCACCACTCACAACATCATTTCCGACAGCTGTCTGCTTCAGGGCACGGTGCGCGCTAAATCTCCTGCCGCACGTGCGCATATTGAAGAAGCGTTTAAACGTATCTGCGCCGGCGTGGCGCTGTCGCTGAACGTGCGCGTTGAGGTCAATTATCAACGTGGCGTGCCGCCGTTGATGAATGATGATGCGTTGATTGATGCGCTGGAACCGATTTTGTCGCACCAGTTTGGTAAAGCCATTGTTGCTAAACCGAGCGCCAGCTTTGGGGCCGAAGATTTCGCCCTGTTTACCGAGCGTGCGCCAGGCTGCCAGATCCACATTGGATCCGGCGCTCCGGGACGCGACGACCATCTGCACAACTCGGATTATCAACCCGACGAGCGCAGTATCCATGCCGGCACGCAGGCGCTAGCCCGTTTAGCCATTGATTTACTCTCTTAAAAAATAACCAACTCTGAGGTCTTATGATGATGCGTAAAGGACTGTTTACCGCTTCTGTTGGCATGCTGCTGCTTGCCTCTTCCGCTCTGGTACAGGCTAAAGATTTTGGTACGCTGAAATTCGCTACTGAAGCGGCTTATCCCCCGTTTAACCAATCGACGCCAAGCGGCAAAATCGTTGGTTATGAACCGGATATGGTGGCTGAAATCGCCAAACGTGCCGGTTTCAAATATGAAATCGTGGCGCAGAAATGGTCCGGTATGATTCCAGGTTTGGTTGACGGCAAATATGACGCGGTGATAGATGCGGTGACCGTGACGCCAAAGCGTGAAGAAGTGGTGGATTTCTCGCGCCAATACACCGTGAGTATTTCGGGTTTCGTCACTCTGAAGGGCAGCGCGGTGGATACGCTGCCGGGCAATGGCGAAGTGGTGCTGGCGGATGACGAAGCCGGCATGACCAAATCTATTGATGCGCTAAAAGCGAAATTCAAAGGCAAAACCATCGCGGTGCAGGTTGCCACCATTCAGGCTGACTTCCTGAATAAATACCTGGCCGACGTGGCGACGATTCGCACCTATCAGGCCGGTCCGGAAACCTTCGCTGACCTGCTGAACGGGCGCGTTGATGCGGTCATGGCGTCTCGTACTAACCTCAACGCTTACGTGAAAAAACATGCGGATACCGTGAACAGCACCGGCTATGGTTTCTCGGGCGGCGTGCTCGGCCAGGGCTCGGCGATTGCGATTCAGAAAAACAATCCTGAGCTGAAAGCGGCGCTGGATAGCGCGTTAAATTCGATGATCAAAGATGGCACGCTGAAGCAGCTGTCTGAAAAATGGTTCGGCGAAAACGTCGCACCTAAAGAGTAATTCCAGGCGCTTATGGCTATTGATTGGCAAATTTTAGGTTTTGGTGACGAAGGTTGGGGCGGCGTGTTGCTTAACGCCGCCACGGTGACCGTCACCGTTTCGTTATGTGCGTGGCTGCTCGGGGCAATCCTCGGCAGCCTATTGTGCTGGATGCAGATTGGCGGTGCGCGCTGGCAACAGCGCCTCGCCAACGGCTACATCACGCTATTTCGTGGCGTGCCGGAGCTGCTGGTGATCTATCTGTTCTATTTTGGTGGTCGTCAGGTGGTGTCGTTTGTGGGGGAAAGCCTTGGCCTGCAAGGCCCGTTCGATGTAAACGGCTTTGTCGCCGGCGCGATCGCCATCGGCCTGATCTCTGGCGCCTATCAAAGTAGCGTGTTCCGCGGGGCATTTTACGCGATTCCGAAAGGGACGCTGGAAGCCGCCACGGTGACCGGGATGGGACGTCTGATGCTATTCCGCCGCATGATTGTGCCGCAGGCGTTGAAAACCGCGCTGCCGGGCATGGGCAATCAGTGGCAATCGGTGATCAAGGAGTCGGCGCTGGTTTCAGTGACCGGTTTGGTGGAAACCATGAACCAGATCTCCACTGCTTCGAACTCCACGCAGATGCCGTTCTTCTTCTACAGCGTTGGCGCGGTGATCTATCTGATCATCACCACCTGTTCCGATTTTGTTTTCCGCTATGTGGAAAAAGTGGCCATGCGCGGGCAACAACGCGCGCGGTTGTAAGGAGCCACGATGGATGTCACCTTCCTGCAGCACACCTTAGCTGCTTTACTGCGCGGCCTGCCGCTGACGCTCAACCTGGCGCTACTGTCGCTATTGGGCGGTGGCGTATTGGCGCTGCTGCTGAATTTGCTGCGGCAGCATCGGCTTGGCAGTTACGTTACGCGTTTCTACGTTTGGGTATTTCGCGGCACGCCGCTGCTGATACAGATCTTCATGATCTATTACGGCCTTGGCAGCTTGCCGACGGTACGCGAAAGCGTGCTGTGGCCGCTGCTGCGCGATCCGTACTGGTGCGGTTTGATTGCGCTGGTGCTTAACGATGCGGCCTATACCTCGGAGATATTGCGCGGTGGCCTCAATGCGGTGAGCGTGCAGTCGCTGGAAGCGGCCAAAGTGAGCGGCATGTCGCGCTTTACTGTACTCCGGCGCATCACGCTGCCGCTGGCGGTGCGTCAGGCGCTGCCGGCTTACAGCAATGAAATTATCTCGATGATCAAATCAACCTCGCTGGTGAGCACCATCAGCCTGATGGAGATGACCGGCATTGCCGACTCGATCGTCTCTGAGACGTTCCGCGCGCTGGAGGTGTTTATCAGCGCGGCAATTATCTATCTGCTACTGACCGTGCTGGTGAGTAAAGCGGTGGCGCTGCTGGAGCGCCGTTTGTCCCCTTATCACGTTGGAGCACGTCCATGAGTAAACCCACTATTGCCCTGAGCCATCTCAGAAAAAGTTATAGCGGGCACGAAGTGCTGCACGACATCAGCCTGACGGCGCAGGATGGCGACGTGATTTCGCTGATTGGTGCCAGCGGTTCAGGCAAAAGTACCCTGTTGCGCTGCATTCCGTTTTTGGAAGTACCGCAGGGCGGCGAAATTGCGGTGGGCGACGAAGTGGTCACTATCGATAATCCCGATGAGAAGCTCAGCCGCGAACAGCAGCGTCGTATCAAGTTGATGCGCATGCAGCTGGGTTTTGTCTTCCAGAGCTTCAATCTGTGGCCACACAAAACGGTATTGCAGAACATCATCGAAGCGCCAGTACATGTGCAAAAGCGCAGCAGTAAACAGGCGATAGAAGAGGCTGAGGCGCTGCTGCATAAGGTAGGTTTGTACGAAAAGCGCAATGCCTGGCCGTCGCAACTTTCTGGTGGCCAGCAGCAACGCGTCGCGATTGCTCGAGCGCTGGCGCAACAGCCGAAAGCGATTCTGTTCGATGAGCCAACGTCAGCGCTGGATCCTGAGCTGGTAGGTGAAGTGCTGCGCGTGATTCGTAGCCTGGCCGAAGAGGGGCGCACCATGATTATTGTGACGCATGAAATGGGCTTCGCGCGCGATGTGTCGAACAAAGCGGTGTTCCTGCATCAGGGCAAGATTGAGGAAGCCGGTTCGCCGCAGCAGGTATTTAGCGATCCCATCTCCCCGCGCTGCCGCGCATTTGTAAGCAGTCACTTACAGCGCAACAGTTAACCTGCCGATAACTCCCCTTTGCACCAGCTTTCAACTGAGCTGGTGCTCTTTTCCGCAATTGACAAGCCTCACCCCTCTCAATTCATTAAGAATTAGCGAAATTGAATTATTTATTCGCGTAAAAGTATCACTTGTATTAAATCAACGTGATTTAAAAAAACTTACATTGAGATTAATCTTAGGTGCACTTCCAGCGTCAATCAATGAGTTAACCTAGGAAGCAAGAATTTTCCTATAAAAATCAGATGAAAATCATCGCTCCGCTTTATTGCCTTCCAAATTATTCAGTTATATATTCACGCGGTAACACACAGGGGAAGTGTGCCTACGCGTGCTTTCCACGCCATTTTTACAAGGAGTAAACATGAGCAACTCTTATCAGAATGAAATCCCTAAAGCCCGTATAAATTTGAAGCTCGACCTGCACACCGGCGGCGCAGCCAAAAAAACCGAGCTGCCGCTTAAGCTGCTGGTGACCGGCGATTTCAGTAACGGCGCAGAAGATCGCCCGCTGTCTGAACGCGAAAAAATCAACGTCAACAAAAACAACTTCAACAGCGTGCTGGCCGATATCGCGCCTGCCGTCTCCTTTGCCGTGCCGAATACGCTGGCCGGCGACGGCAGCAAAGAGAGCGTGGCGCTTAACTTCCGCGACATGAAGGACTTCGAGCCGGAGCAGGTTGCGCGCCAAATCCCGCAGCTGCGCGCCATGCTGGCGATGCGCAATCTGCTGCGCGACCTCAAATCCAACCTGCTGGATAACGTCACCTTCCGCAAGGAGCTGGAAGTTATCCTGAAAGATCCCGCCCTCAGCGACGAACTGCGCAGCGAACTGTCTGCGTTAGCCACCGATCAAGCCTAAACATCCCCGTAACGGACTATTGAGAGAGAATGCTGATGTCAGTTCAGAATGAAACCCATGCCAATGGCGCAACCACCGTGTTGGATCGCCCTGCTGCGGGCGGCGTCTATGCGTCGCTGTTTGAAAAAATTAACCTCATTCCGGTGTCAGAGTTGAGTGACCTGAATGTCTGGCAGGACAACCAGGCGATGTCGGATGCCACCGCTGACGAGCGCGTCACCGCGGCGATGCAGGTGTTCCTGACGCGTCTGAAAATCAGCGGCGCGAAAGTGGAAAAGCTGGATAAAAACCTGCTGGATCACCACATCGCCGAGCTGGATCGCCAGATCAGCCGCCAGCTGGACGCGGTTATGCATCACGATGAATTCCAGAAGGTGGAATCGGCGTGGCGCGGCCTGAAGTCGCTGGTGGATAAAACTGACTTCCGCCAGAACGTGAAAATCGAAGTGCTGGACGTGTCGAAAGACGATTTGCGTCAGGACTTTGAAGACGCGCCGGAAATTATCCAGAGCGGCCTTTACCTGCAAACTTATGTTGCGGAATACGACACGCCGGGCGGTGAGCCGATTGGTGCGGTGATCTCTGCTTACGAGTTCGATGCCTCGGCGCAGGACGTGGCGCTGCTGCGTAACCTGTCCAAAGTCGCCGCTTCGGCGCACATGCCGTTTATCGGTTCGGTTGGCCCGCAGTTCTTCCTGAAAGATTCGATGGAAGAGGTGGCGGCGATCAAAGACATCGGCAACTACTTTGACCGCGCTGAATACATCAAGTGGAAATCATTCCGCGACACCGACGACTCACGCTACATCGGCCTGACCATGCCGCGCGTGCTTGGTCGTCTGCCGTACGGCCCGGACACCGTGCCGGTGCGCAGCTTCAACTACGTTGAAGAGGTGAAAGGCCCGGACCACGACAAATATCTGTGGACCAACGCCTCGTTCGCTTTTGCTGCCAATATGGTGCAGAGCTTCATCAGCAACGGCTGGTGCGTGCAAATTCGCGGCCCGCAAGCGGGCGGTGCGGTGCAGGATCTGCCGATCCATCTCTACGATCTCGGCACCGGCAACCAGGTGAAAATCCCGTCTGAGGTGATGATCCCGGAAACCCGCGAGTTTGAGTTCGCCAACCTCGGCTTCATCCCGCTTTCTTACTATAAGAACCGCGATTACGCCTGCTTCTTCTCGGCCAATTCCACGCAGAAACCGGCAATCTACGACACCGCCGATGCCACCGCTAACAGCCGCATCAACGCGCGTCTGCCGTATATCTTCCTGCTGTCACGCATCGCGCACTACCTGAAGCTGATCCAGCGCGAAAACATCGGCACCACCAAGGATCGCCGCCTGCTGGAGCTGGAGCTCAACACCTGGGTGCGCACGCTGGTGACCGAGATGACCGATCCCGGCGATGAGCTGCAGTCTTCACATCCGCTACGCGATGCCAAAGTGCTGGTGGAAGATATCGAAGACAACCCGGGCTTCTTCCGCGTCAAGCTGTTCGCCATCCCGCACTTCCAGGTGGAAGGCATGGACGTGAACCTGTCGCTGGTGTCGCAGATGCCGAAAGCTAAAGCGTAAGGCGGAACTCAGGGATGAAAACAGAACAACCACTTTGGGGCCGGGGCACCATGATCTCGCCCCAGCACTTTCAGCAGCAGTCCGCCTGGCAGGCGTGGCAAAGCGAGTGCATTGCGCGCATGGGGCTTAATCAGCCTTGGGGCGTATTTCAGGTTGAGTTTGAGCCGGAAGCGCTGAAGCTTGGCCGGCTTAAGCCGCGCCATCTGCATCTGCGCTTTCGCGACGGCACGCTGGTGGATACGCACAACGCCGATCCGCTGCCACCGACGCTGACGCTTGAGGCGGAGCAGAAGGAAGTGACGGTTGTTCTGGCGCTGCCGCAGCTCTATGCCAACGGCGGCAACTGCCTGCAGGAGAGCGACGTGGCCGAGCGCCCGGTGCGATTCCGCCAGCGCTGGCGGGATATCCGCAATCTGTTCGGGGATGACACCCGACAGATTGCGGTATTGCAGCCTGAACTGACGCTGCGCTATGCACATCAGGACAACAGCGACTGGCTGACCTGCCCGGTGGCGCGTCTGCTGCAGGATGCGCAGGGCGGCTGGGTGCTGGACAGCCAGTTCCTGCCGCCACTTTTGACGCTGCAATCCAGCCCGTGGCTGGTGACAGCACTTGAACAGCTGGTGACGCAGCTGCGTGCCCGTCTGGTACGTCTGATGGCGATGCGCCGCGAAAGCAACCAGCGCATGGCCGATTTCGCCGTCGCTGACGTGTCGCTGTTCTGGCTGCTCAACGCGCTCAACAGTGCCGAACCGCTGCTGGCTGATTTTCTGCGCCATCCGCAAAGCCCGCCGGAACGGCTTTATCCGGAGCTGGCGCGCCTGGCGGGCAGTCTGCTGACGTTCTCGCTGGAGCATCAGGTGAGCGCCATCCCGGCTTACCGGCATGACAACCTCAATGAGGTGTTCCCGCCGCTGTTCAACCTGCTCGGCACGCTGCTGGAGGCGAGTCTGCCTTCGCGCATGGTTGCGATAGAGATGAGCCACGATCGTCGACTGCGCCAGTGGCAGGCGCGTCTCAACGATCCACGCCTGCGCGAGGAAGCGGATTTCTACCTGTCGGTGCGCTCGCCGCTGCCGGTGGCGCAACTTCAAGAGCAGTTCCCGCGCCAGTGCAAAGTGGGCAGTCCGGATGACGTGACTGCGCTGGTCAACAGCTCACAGCTGGGTATTCCACTGAAACCGCTCAGCCACGTGCCGGCCGCCATTCCGCTGCGCCTGGAGAACCAATACTTTTCACTGGATCTGTCGCATCCGGCGGCTCGCGCCATGCTCGAGAGCGCCAGCTGCATGTTTTATGTCCCCGGCACGCTGGGTGACCCGGAACTGGAACTCTTCGCGGTGCTGAGATCATGAGTGCTGAAGCAAAAAATATCGATATTGATGCGCTGCTGCAAAACACCTGGCTGCAGGTGATCAGCCTGCGACACGGCCCGGAATTTGCCGACGGTGAAGGGCTGGTGCTGTGGCAGCGTTGCGTCGCTGATGCGGAGCGGGTGCAGCTGGCGCTGCGTGACGCGGGCGTCAGCCGCGAGAGCTGTCAGGACATTCTGCTGGCGCAGTGCGCACTGCTGGATGAGGCGGTGAAAGGGCGCGGCGTGCAGGATGATGCCTGCCTGCAGTGGTATCACATGCCGCTGCAGGGCCATTTTTTGCAAACCATGGACGCGGGTGAAACGCTGTGCGATCGCATGCAGCAGGTTCTCGCACAGCCGGAAGCCGACGAGAGGGTGCTGACCTGCTTTCATCGCGTGATGATGCTGGGATTTCTTGGCGGTTATGTGTCTGCTGATACGCCCGCACGCCAGCAACTGATGAGCGCGCTGACTAAACGCGTCCCCCCTTTCACGCGAGCGGCGGATGCGCCGTTGTTATCGCTGGCAAGCGGTGGGCTGCGCGCGGGCTGGCTCAGTAGCTGGCCTGCACGTCTAGGTCTGACCGCGCTGCTGCTGGCCGCGCTATGGTGGGGACTGAATCACTGGCTCGATCACCTCATCACGACGCTGCTGCCCGGAGTTAAAGGATGAAGCCGCTGCTTCCCCGCCTGCTGGTGCTCTGGATCTGGCTGCTTGCAGCGGTGTTGTGCACGCAGTTTCTAAGCTTTGCGCGCAGCAGCGATTTTCTCGTGCTGCTGGCGATACTGCTGGTTGCTGGCACGGTAACGTTCAGAGTGCTGCGCCGCCGCAGGCAGGTAGTGAGTCAGGAATGGACTGATTTACCCGATGCCGCTTACCGCCAGCCGGTGGTGCTGTGCTGCGATGCAGGTGGACTGTCAAACGAGGAAGCGGTACGCGTGCTGCCGCAGGGCTGTTTTATTCGCGTGAAAGACAACAGCGAACTGCAACACAGCGTGCGCCAGCTGCTGCAGCAACGCCCTGACTGGGGCCGCCAGATTTCCATTTCTCTTAGTATTAGTCCACAGCAACAGCAGGACAGCGCAGTGCTGGAAAATGCGCTGTTTGCTCTGCGCTGGCAAATCGCGCTGCTGCGCCGTGAAACCCGCCAGTCGCTGCCGCTGCTGCTTAATGTCGGTGTTGCCGGCGAGATGACGCAGTGTGCTACACCGCTTTGGCAGGTGCAGCTGGCGGGAAACAGCCCACAAATCTGGCTGGATGACGCCGCGCCGCGCGGCGTGAGCGAATGGCTGCAGTCGGGTGGCAGCGTGGCGATGCAGCAGCAGGTCCTGCTCAACTCGCTGGATGCGTGGACGCGCCAGCATGTGCTGCGCGTGCTGTCGGAGGCACACAGTGATGTCGCTGCCGTGATACCCGCCGCATATGTGTTGCAGCTGCAACCCGCTACGCCTGGCACTGGCAATGACTCTCTGTGGTGCGCCTGGCTGTGGCAGCACACCACCATCCGCAGCGCCGGTGCCGCAGCGAATACAGCCGTCATCCTGCCTGACTTTATCCTTCCGCTGCTTCCAGAAGGCCGTGGCGTGACGCCAGTCATCCGTGCGTTGCACAGGGGGATCACGGCCTTCGCCGTTGCCGCTGTCATTGCACTCTGTGCGGTGGCCTGGAATAACCAGTCGCTGATCCGGCGCATTGTATTCGACCTCGAACACTACCACCGCATTGCTATGACGGATTACGCGCCGAAGCTTGCTGCTGTGCAGGTGCTGCGCGAGGACGTCAGCCAGCTTGATAACTATGCGCGTCAGGGCGTGCCGCTGCGCCTGGGGCTGGGACTGTATCAGGGCGGTCATCTGCGTCTACCGGTGCTGCATGCCATCAGTTCATGGGTTCCTGAACCTAAGCCTGAACCTAAACCGGCGCCGAAGCCCAAACCGCAGCCGACGCTGGTGCGTCTGGATGCGATGTCGCTGTTCGATTCCGGCAAATCCGATCTGAAAACGGACTCGACCAAAGTGATGGTGAACGCGCTGGTCAACATCAAAGCGCGCGCGGGCTGGCTGATTGTGGTCGCGGGTTATACCGACGATACCGGCAATCCGGCGCTGAATCAGCGCCTGTCGCTGAAGCGCGCGGAAGCTGTGCGTGACTGGATGCGCGACACCGGTGATGTAGATGAGAGCTGTTTCGCGGTACAGGGCTTTGGCCAGCGTCGCCCAATGGCGTCCAACGATACCACCGAAGGCCGCGCAGCCAACCGGCGCGTTGAAATCAGTCTGGTTCCGCAGGCCGACGCCTGCCAGGCACCGGACGCAATCCCTCCGTCATCACAGGATGGTGACGGCAATCATGAAGAAAAGGAGTAACAACATGGCAATTCCCGTTTATCTGTGGCTGAAGGACGACGGCGGTGCGGACATCAAGGGATCGGTGGACGTGCAGGACCGTGAGGGCAGCATTGAGGTGGTGGCGCAGGAACATAACCTGTACATCCCGACCGACAACAACACCGGCAAACTGACCGGCACGCGTATTCATACGCCGTGCCTGTTCACCAAAGAGATCGATTCTTCCAGCCCGTACCTCTACAAAGCGGTGACCACCGGTCAGACGCTGAAGTCGGCGGAGTTCAAATGGTATCGCATCAGCGATGCTGGTCAGGAAGTGGAGTACTTCAACACTAAGCTGGAGAACGTGAAGGTGGTGAAGGTCAATCCGATCATGCATGACGTCAAAGACCCGTCGAAAGAGAAGCACAACCATCTGGAGCAGATTGAGCTGCGCTACGAAAAAATCACCTGGACCTATAAAGACGGCAACATTATTCATTCCGACTCGTGGAACGAACGCGCCACCGCCTGATTACGCGTCATATTTCGCGCCGCAGGTGCGTTGGCTGCGCTCGCGCACCCCGGTCACTTACTTATGTAAGCTCCCGGGGCTGCACTCGCTTGCCGCCTTCCTGCGACACGAACTATTTAGCGTAATCCCTCCGCCGGGCGGAGATTTCTACACCCGCCGGATCGTAGGGTCGCCATTTATGGCGACCTTAATACCCACCACGCCAGATGCCTGGTGATTTCATCTTCGACGGGTGAAACCACAAGTCATTTCCACCTCAGACCTGCTGACCTTATGCGCTTCGGTTCACGGCGAGGGGCGGTAGCGTGCCCCCAATCAGGAGAACTTGCTATGGATAGTCAGTCAGCCGCCTTGCTGCGTCGTCTTAACCCGTTCTGTGCGCAGGCGCTGGAAGCCGCCGCGTCGCTGTGTCAGACCCGCGCACACGCAGAAATCCAGCCGGAACACTGGCTGCTCAAGCTGCTGGAGCAGGGCGAGGGCGACATCACCGTCATCGCGCGCCGCTATGAGTGGGATATGGACGCCATCTGGCAGGATTTGCTGGCGTTTCTCGACCGCCAGCCGCGCGCGGTGCGCGGACGTCCGCAGCTTTCCACTCCATTAGAAGCGCTGTTAAAACAGGCGTGGCTGATGGCGTCGGCTTCCGATAACGCCCCACAAATCCGCAGCATCCATCTGCTGATGGCGCTGGCCGAACAGCCGTCGCTGGTGCGCTGCGAAGGGCTGTGGCCGCTGCTCAGTCTACGCATGAGCCAGCTTGAGCGTTTACAGCCGATGCTGGAAGCGCAGTCCGACGAGCGTGCAGAAGCGGAGCAGCCGGACATGCCGGTCAGCACTATCGAGAAAGCTCCCGCAGGCGAAGCCAAAGCTGCATCAACCGAAGCCCTTGCCCGCTTTACCCGCGACGTCACCGCCGATGCGCGCAGCGGCAAAATCGACCCGGTCTTTGGCCGCGACAACGAAATCCGCCAGATGGTCGATATTCTGTCGCGTCGCCGCAAAAACAACCCGATTCTGGTCGGCGAGCCGGGCGTGGGTAAAACCGCGCTGGTCGAAGGGCTGGCGCTGCGCATTGTTGAAGGTAACGTGCCGGACAGCCTCAAGCCGGTCAGCGTGCATACGCTGGATCTCGGCATGCTGCAGGCGGGCGCGGGCGTGAAGGGCGAATTCGAGCAGCGCCTGAAAAACATCATCACCGAAGTGCAGGCCGCGCCACGTCCGGTGCTGCTGTTTATCGACGAAGCGCACACCATCATCGGCGCGGGCAACCAGGCGGGCGGCGCGGACGCGGCCAACCTGCTGAAACCGGCGCTGGCGCGCGGCGAGCTGCGTACCATCGCGGCCACCACCTGGAGCGAGTACAAACAGTATTTCGAGAAGGACGCCGCACTGGAGCGCCGCTTCCAGATGGTCAAAGTCGACGAGCCGGATGACGATACCGCCTGCCTGATGCTGCGCGGCCTGAAATCACGCTACGCCGAACATCACGGCGTGCACATCTCCGACGCGGCGGTGCGCGCCGCCGTCACCCTTTCGCGCCGTTATCTCACCGGCCGCCAGCTGCCGGACAAGGCGGTTGACCTGCTCGACACCGCCGCCGCGCGCGTGCGAATGAGCCAGGACACGGTGCCAGAAGCCATCACACGACTCAGAGCAAAACTCGACGCGCTCAATATTGAGAAGCGCGCCATCCTCGACGATGAAGCGCTCGGCGGCGCCATTCCGCAGGAGCGACTGGCCGACATCGCGACGCAGATTGCGTTCACTGATGAAGAGCTGGAGGCGCTGGAGCAGCGCTATGGCATCGTACAGTCGCTGATGCAAGAGCTACTGGAAGGGCGCAAAGACGCCAGCCAGCGCGGCGCCATCGCACAGCTCCAGACCGACCTCGACGCGCTGCAGCCCGGCGAGCCTCTGCTCACCGCTGACGTCGACGCGCGCATCGTGGCGGGCGTGATTGCCGACTGGACTGGCGTACCGCTCTCTTCATTAATGAAGGATGAGCAGGCGGAGCTGCTGACGCTGGAAACCCAGCTCGCGACGCGTGTGGTGGGGCAGGATGCGGCGCTCAGCGCCATCGCGCAGCGCCTGCGCGCCGCCAAAACCGGACTCACCTCGGAAAACGGCCCGCAGGGCGTGTTCCTGCTGGTCGGCACCAGCGGCACCGGCAAAACCGAAACCGCGCTGGCGCTGGCCGATTTGCTGTACGGCGGCGAGAAGTCGTTAATTACCATCAACCTCAGCGAATACCAGGAAGCGCACACCGTTTCCCAGCTGAAAGGCTCGCCGCCGGGCTACGTTGGCTACGGCCAGGGCGGCATCCTCACCGAAGCGGTGCGCAAGCGCCCGTACAGCGTGGTGCTGCTCGACGAGGTGGAAAAAGCGCACCGCGACGTCATCAACCTGTTTTATCAGGTGTTTGACCGTGGCTTTATGCGCGACGGCGAAGGGCGCGAAATCGACTTCCGCAACACGGTAATCCTAATGACCTCGAACCTCGGCAGCGACCATCTGATGCAGCTGCTGGACGAAACGCCGGACGCTACCGAATCCGACCTGCAGGAGTGCCTGCGCCCGATACTGCGCGACCACTTCCAGCCCGCGCTGCTGGCGCGCTTCCAGACGGTGATTTACCGTCCGCTGGCGCGCGACGCAATGCGCATCATCGTGGAAATGAAGCTGAAGCAGGTCAGCCAGCGGCTGCAACGCCATTACGGCATCCGCACCACCATCGGCGAAGGTCTGTACGACATGCTCACCGACGCCTGTCTGCTGCCGGACACCGGCGCGCGCAACGTCGACAGCCTGCTCAATCAGCAGATTCTGCCGGTGCTGAGCCAGATGATTTTGCAGCACCGCGCCAGCGGCACCTTAAGCGACAGCCTGACGCTGGACATCAGTGAAGAAGGCGATGTGACCTTTACGTTCTGAGTGAACGACGGTTTTCTGTACGCGGCAATAAAAGGATTTCACCATGACAGATACGGCCATTATCACCTTCAGCCACAGCCATCATCTGCTGAAGGTCACCGACAGCACCTCACCGCTGGACGTGCTCAGCTTCGAAGGCACGGAGGCGCTGAGCGCGCCGTTCAGCTGGAACATCATCTTCACCAGCGCCGACAAAAATATCAGCCGCGAAGCGATGCTGCTGAAACCGGCGTCGCTGACGCTGCAGCCGTCGCCGCAGAGCCTTAGCGACCTGCTGCACAAAGCCGGGCCGCTGCGCGTGGTGCAGGGCGTGGTAACCGGCTTTGATGCGCTCGGGGTCTCGGCGGACGAAGCGCGCTACGCCATCACGCTGCAGCCGCGCCTGGCGCTGCTTTCCCGCACCCGTCAGAACGCCATCTGGCAGGACATGTCGGTGCCGCAGATTGTCGAAGCCATCCTGCGCGACCGCCACGGCATGCGCGGGCAGGACTTTGAATTTAACCTCAGCCGCGACTACCCGAAGCGCGAGCAGGTGATGCAGTTTGACGAGGACGACCTGCGCTTCATCTCGCGCCTGCTGGCGGAGGTCGGCATCTGGTTCCGCTTCACCACCGACACGCGCCTCAACATCGACGTGGTGGAGTTTTACAACGGCCCGCAGGGCTACGTGACCGGCCTGACGCTGCCCGCCGTGCCGCCGTCCGGCCTGCACGACAGCGGCGTGGAGTCGGTATGGGCGATGGAAAGCCGCTTCCGCGTGGTGGAAAAAACCGTCAGCACCCGCGACTACAACTACCGCGACGCCACCGCCGACATGAACGCGCAGGCCGACGTCACCGGCGGCGACGACACCACTTACGGCGAAGCCTATCATTGGGCGGATAACTATCTGCAGGCGGGCGAGGTTTACAGCGCAACGCCTGCAACCGAAAGCGGCGCGTTCTACGCCCGGCTGCGCCACGAGCGCTACCTCAACGGGCAGACGCAGCTGAGCGCCAAATCCAGCAGCGCTCAGCTGATGCCCGGCGTGGTGGTGCGCGCCAGCGGCAGCAACGCGGCGGAGGCATTCCGCAGCGGCGTGGTTATCACCGCGCTGGTCTGCCGCGCGGCGCGCGACAGCAGCATGGAAACCGCCTTCCGCGGCATCCCGGCGGAGGGCCGCTACGGCTATCGCCCGGAGCCCGCACCGCGCCCGGTGATGGCGGGCACCTTACCGGCGCGCGTCACCAGCACCACCGTTAATGACACCTACGGACACATCGACCGCGACGGACGTTATCGCGTCAATATGCTGTTTGACCGCGCGGGCTGGGAGAGCGGCTTCGAAAGCCTGTGGGTGCGCCAGGCGCGGCCGTTCGCCGGCGACACCTACGGCCTGCACCTGCCGCTGCTGGCGGGCACCGAGGTGGCGATTGGCTTCGAGCACGGCAACCCGGACCGTCCCTACATCGCCGGCGTGCTGCACGACTCCTCGCGCGCGGACCACGTCAGCATACGCAACTTCAGGCGCAACGTGCTGCGCACGCCGGCCAACAACAAGCTGCGCCTCGACGACACGCGCGGCCAGGAGCACATCAAGCTCAGCACCGAGTACGGCGGCAAGAGCCAGCTTAACCTCGGGCATCTGGTGGACGGCGAGGGCCAGGCGCGCGGCGAAGGCTTCGAGCTGCGCAGCGACAGCTGGGGGGCGATACGTGGCGGTAAAGGGCTGCTGCTGACCACGCAGTTACAGCCAAAGGCCATGGCGAAGCAGCTGGATATGGATGAAATCAAGCGTCAGTTAACGGATGCGCTGTCGCTGGCACAATCTCTCTCCGGGCTGTTAGATACGGCCCAGATTGATCCTATGGATAACAGTACGCAGCAGCAGTTTTTGCAACAGACCATCGATCAGTTGCAGCAACCTGCGATTGTCGCCGGAGCGCCTGCCGGGATAGCGTTATCTACTCCGCAACATATCCAGCTGAGCGCCAACCGCAATCAGATCATTACTGCCGGTGGAAACACTGAAATCAGCGCACTTAAACGCATGGTTCTGGCCGCGAGAAAAGGCTTTGTCGCTTTCGCTCATGAGATGGGTATGAAGCTGGTTGCCGCTACCGGCAAAGTAGAAATTCAGGCTCAGACTGATGCCTTGGATCTCATAGCCAGCAAAGCGCTCACCATTAGCAGTACCAGCGATGAAATCATCATATCGGCGAAGAAGAAAATTACGCTGCAGTGTGGCGGTTCTTCCCTGACGATCGACCCGAGCAAAATCGAACATGGCACGGGTGGGCAATTTAATGTCAAAAGCGCCGAATTTGATTATGCCGCAGCGGCAAAAATGGAGATGCCGTTCCCGAAATTCACCGCCTGTGAATCTGCAGCCTCCGATGCGGCGAGCAACGGTGATGCCACGGTGCCACTTAACTAAGGATTGGTTATGACGATTGAATATCTCTCTCCACACCGGGCTTTAGGAACACATCAGTATGCGGTTATTGACCGCAAGCTTGTCCCTGAACTACCCAATTCCTGGCCGGTCATTGAGCTGATATTGCCGATGCTGGCTCCGCAGGCTCATCTTTATCCCTGGCTAATACCGCTGAGTGAGATGCCGTCGCAGGAGTGGAAAACGTTTATGGCAGACCTCTCCGTACATGTCGGGCCTCGTTATCCAGAATTTTGCAGTTTGCTGCTGTCCAGCACTCTTTCTCCACAGCAGATTCAAAGCGCACTGGTCAACGCGCTCTACTTTAAGGATGCCTGGCACAACGGCCATATTCTGCGCTTTTATGATCCCAGAGTGTTGTTTCACCTGCACTGGATGCTGAGCCCATGGCAGTTATCTAATCTGCTTTCGACAAGGGATATTCCCTGCTGGACGTTCTGGCTGGAAGGTGGCTGGCATACCCTTGAGTTCACTGACTATACGTCCGTTAAGCCGACAGACACCGCAGCTATCAGCCTACATCAACTCGCGCATTGCGGGCTGATAAACCAGGCGCTGCAGCAGTTGCCGTCGTATCCAGATATGCAGCAGCGTCAGCAGATCAGTCGTCGACTGGAGATATTCATGCTTCAGGCTGCGAAGTGCGGTCTTTCCACTGATGAAGATCGTATAGCGTTTGCACTGCATGGCCTGATTCAGCCTGAAGGGTTCTGGGCTGCACGAAATATGTCCGTTTTTTTACAGCAGGTCAGTCACTGTCCTGATTTATATAGAAATGAAACCCACTCATGGGATGAAAGTCGCTGGCAGGAAATGATCGGAACGCAGAGTAATAACGCAGGGAGCACCTTCTGAAATGAGCACGAAAAAAGGCTGTAAATTCTGTACCCGCCACGGTCTGCCCCTGTTGCCCGTGCGTCCGGCGGTGATGTCGCAGGACGACGTGTTACCTCACCTGCCTTCCTCCCTGACGCCGCCGCTCGCGGCACAGGGTGAAACCGCCTGGACCGCGCGGCTGCTGCGCGAAGGTTTTCTGTATATCTGGGCAGAATCCGGCCAGTACTGGAAAAGTTATTTCGCCACTGCCGACGGCTATTACTATCCGCTGCCAGAACATGGTGATGTGCCGGCGGATATTGTCAGCGGCAGGGTGAAGCCGTGCATCAGCGAACCCGCCGAGCTGGCGGCAGCGTCGCTGGTGACGCTGCCGGTGAAGCCAGCGGGCATGAAAAACGGCCTGTTCTGGTTTAGCTGGTCTGAGGTGGAGTGGACAGACGCGGTGCGCAAACAGCATGAGGATGCCGCTTACCGCAGCCGGTACATGCAGCTGTTTGACATGGATGCGTGGGTGAACAGCGGTAAGGCGGAGCAGGCGCTGCCGATTAGCGGATTAGGCGACATCGTGGCGGAGTACAGTGCAAAGGCGGCAAGCTGTAAGGTCAAAAAGTGGTCCCCATCACCATGGAAAAATACCCCCCCAATAGCAGGAGCGAATATCCAGCTGGCGGCCGATTCACTGTATGCAGGCAAAGGCGCGATCCTGCTGCTGCAGGATCCCCCGGCGATTCTTCAGGAGCTGTCCGCACTGATTGATTATGACTTACAGGATCAGGTCTATAACAATCCCCTTTATAAACGCGAGCTGGCACTGTCTTCTGCGATTAGCGGCCTGAAAGAGGCGATGACGCGCCAGTTTGAGCGTGACTATATCGAGAAAAGCGAGAGTGAAGAGCGTGTGGCGTTGCACGGTCCTTTTGGCTACAGCGCCAACGGCGACCTGTCGGACAGCATGTACACCCCGATTGCTGACAGGAAGATGAACAGTACAGTTGCCAGAAAATGGGCGGAGTATGAGCAATATTACGACCCGGAGAAAATGGCGGCCTTCCAGCAGCGGTTCAGTCAGGCTCTGACGCAATACAACGAGCGTATCGTCAGCCTGCGCACCGGAATGTATCTCGACTGGATTAAAAGCGAGGGGCTGCTGAAATACTTCAGGCAAAACTTTGATACCGCAGAGCTGAGCAGCGGCATCGCGTACGTGCAGACACTTAATTACTGCATTACTGGTATGCAGGACAAAACGGGCGTTATTCGTCATTTCACTGATTTGTTGTCAGGCCTGCCCACGGACCCGGGGAATATTCTGGCCCGCGCGCTGGTGCTGAATCAGGATGTTTTAGCCGATAAATTAATGAAATCCATCGAAGGTTCTACTGACTGGATAGCACTCCCCTGGAGTGGGATTGCGGACGTCTTTAACGCCGGAATGGATAACTTCAGAGAGGGGGTGCTCAACGCGGTTTCGAGCACAGTGGGTATGCTTTCCGGGATAGTGGCCCGGCTGGTTATCCAGTCGATGGAATCGAAACAAGTGTTTGCCAGCCTGGTTGCAATGGGCGCATTAACCAATAAAGCCTATGTCACGCTGGAAAAAACCGGCACCTACAAGCAGTTTGTGACGGAAGTGGTTGCGCAGCTGGCGAAAGAAAGCGGGTTAGCTGGCAGGTCAAACAGCGATAAGCTGCGCCATCATGTTCGCCAGGAGCTCAGACGGCTGAGAATAAGCGGATTGCCTATGGAGGGTGTGGAGGTTAAACGCTTCCTCGTCATGGTTGATATTGACAAAGTTCACGCGCTGCAGGCGCTACCGTCAGAAGCGCGCGCCGCCGAACTGGTCAAGCTGCTGAGGCTTTCAGCTGACGTTGAAGCCCAGCAGTTCAGCCAGTGGCAGGGCGCGGTCCGGCGTGGCGTCAGTCAGGTAGGAGATGCAATGCCGTTTGCCATCGGCGTGATGTCTGCTGCGCTACAGACCGCCGCATTGTTTGCCAGTGCCGATATAAAAAACAAAAAAACGCTGACGGCAGACCAGAGCGAGGCACATGCCAAGTTCTGGGCCGGAGTGGTGGGCCTGACAAGTGCCAGCCTCAGTATTGTGGAAACCGGGATCAAGCAGTTCAATCTGTTTGCCAGCGCTTCATCTAGATTTCAGGGATTGCGCTCGCCCATGGTTCAAAAGTGGATTTTTGGTATTGCAGGGAAATCACTGGGGGTTGTCGCGGGTGCGGTTGCCGCAGGTTTTGATTTTTATCACATGTATGATGAAAATAGAAAGGGGCACTATGGGCTTGCCTTTACTTATGGTCTATCAGCCGCAGCAGGATTGTGGTTGATGGCTGCTATATTTTCTAGCGCAATACCTGTTTTAGGTACAGTTGTCGCGGTGATTGTGTTAATTGGTACAGCAATTTATCTTGCACTCAATAGCAGAGATAATATCCAGAAGTGGTTGATCCAATGTTTATGGAGAAGGATCCCTATGAACGTAGAAAGTGCCAATAAAGAGGTTTTCATGTCACGGGAAGCCGCTGATCTGCCTGTCTGGCCCGATATGGTGATGGAAATGAATGAGCTTAAGTTAGCTTTGGGAGTTAGTATATAAAATGGATTATTACGGACTATTCCCTAAATTTAAATTTAATCGTAAGCTCAATATAGATGAAAAAAACAATAAACTAAAAAATAATCAACGAATCGATGCATCAGAACAGTCATTAATATCAGATGCTAAAGTGATATCAATGAATTCTCATTATCTTGAGTTGGTTGATAAATATTATTCTGCAAAAGGGATGATTGGGTTTATAGGTGCTGTAGCAGTGATTATGCTAACCCCCTCTATTTTGTTCCTTTCATATTCAATTTTTTTTGAGTATGGATGGAGTGATTTGAGTGCGGTTAGCATGTATTCATTTCTCATTTTTATATTTTTAGTTACCGACGCATGGTTTTTTAAAATGTTAAAAACGGAATGGTTTGCTTTGACGCATTACCCTGTTCGTTTTGACCGGAAAAATCGACTGGTACATTTTATACGGCTGGATGGTAGCGCACGGAGTGTGGAGTGGGATAAGGTATTCTTTACTTCCGGCCTCAGCCACCGAAAAGACTTTAATAAAGATTACTACATCAGCGGTCATATTCTGGCGGACGATAATGAAACGGTAGTGGATACCTTCTGCCTGCCGGCGACGAGTTCAGACCGCAAGGAGCTGGAGCGCCACTGGGAATTTGTGCGCCGCTACATGGAGGAAGGCCCGGAGTCTGTGGTGCATGTAGTAAAAGACTGCCTGCCGATAGCCGGTAAGCGCGAAGGATACCAGTTCGGGCTGATTTACTTAATGTCGGCGTATAATGGTGCACCGATTTTTCTTTTTCCTCTGATATTTACGCTTAGCTTTATTTTCAGTATTCCGCGCTATATCGCAATGGTTACCAGTAAAGTACCTGTCTGGCCGAAAGATATCGAAGCACAATGTGAATTATTGAAAAATGATCCTTTCGCAATTGATGCCTCATTAAATTCAAAGCATCCATGGCGTGACATGTTTCGCAAAACGCCAGAAAATGAGTGAATACAAAGAAGTATTCGTGCGAGTTGAACCTAATGTAGCTCTGACCGCACGACACTTGCTTGTTTAGTGCATTATCTCAGATTAAAAGTCACGTTATGATGGTATCGCACAAAGTAAATTAATTTAATGTTTATAGCTTGATTCAGTAATTCTCAAACCATCCGAATCCGATAAGAAATGTGTTTTCCGAAAAAGAATTATTTATGTCTGCAATCATCAGGTATCAATCGTTTTAATTATAATATATGTGAGGAATCAGGAATTAAAATGAAAGGGATTATTCGTGTTGGTGATAAAACCACCGGTGGTGGTCAGGTGAAATCTGGTTCTGAAAAAATGATTTTTCAGGCAATTGGCGTGGCACGTATCAATGATCCTGTAAGCTGCCCGATTCTGGGACATAGCCCATCGTATATTGCACAGGGACATCCGACAATGAAGGACAATGGTGTCGCTGTTGCTTTCGATGGTTATAAGTGCAGTTGTGGCTGCACATTAATATCTTCATTAACGAATGCAACGACGAGTAAATAATGCCGGTCGATCTCTCCGCTATTCTTCCCGTTGCTAAACGGAAGAAATCCCCTTCACTTAAACGCTGGTCAGTGGCTTTACTGATTTTGCTTCTGTGTGGGGGATTTATCACCCTGAAACTATGGCCTTCAGATCAGGCAACGAACGGTGCGCTTTTCTGGCACTGCGTGATAAGTGCGCCGCTCTTATTATGGTTAATTGTTTTTAGCCTTCGCTGGCTGATATGGCTGGTTTCCGAGTGGCTGGCTGATGGCTGGGATAGCGAGAGGGAAGCGGATATGGCTGCGGAGATTTACCGGGGCCAACGTTTTTTCTCACTTGAGGCGACTAGTATACGATTACCGCACGTTGTCGGATCTGAGGCGCTCACAGAGCAATTTCTGCTGCCAAAAGCGGTTGTTTTGCCTGTTGTTATAGATGAAAGTACGCGTGCCGTAAGTCATCAGGCCAGTTTTAATAACACCGGGCAGCCTTTTCTGGACCGGATTATGATGCTTTTCATATCTCTATTAGATGGATCCAAACTCAATACACAATTAACGAAACGTAATGTGGCAGATAAATTACCCGCCATCATTCAGATTGATACCGATTCAACCCTGTCAGAGGAAGAGTTGTTGACGGTAAAAAATAAGATTGAGATATTATATCCCATTTTATCACCTTTGAATGTTGAACCTCGCCTCTCACTGGATGAGATCGATAATCTACTTGATTCGCAGCCAGCGATGGATGAATTATTAATTATCTCTGTCAGGTTATTACAGGCTCCTCAGGATGGAGATGCAGAAGCTGGCGTAGCATTGCTATTAGGTAGTAAAAAAGATGATCAGCCTCCGGCAGGATGTGCCTGCCTTCACAGGCCCGAGCTTACGAAAAATATCGCGGCATTGGATCAATCAATTGAGCAGTCACTGCAGTGGGGAGACACCTGCCGTGAAGGCATAACACATTTGTGGCTGGCGGGATTTGGTATTGACAATAAGGCACAAAACTTCCTGGCAAATCACAACCTCAAATTCCCGCATATCAATGCTGAAGGTACATTTACTGATGTAGATATGAAAAGCGGCTTCACGGGGCAAGTTTCTCCCTGGTTAGCCATCGCCCTGGCGGCAGGCAACACGGCCGAAAAGTCTTCTCCTCAGCTGGTGATGAGTATGCCCGACACGGGCAACCGGCCCTGGTGGTTAGTTGTTCACCCTGCCTGAATTCTGATGTTAAGCAGAATTTATAACCAATCAATTTAAACGTTATTGCTTGCGAGAATGCGGCAGCTCTTATATTCAGGGAGGATAATGTGAAGCACATTACCAAGGGAATAAAGAATTCAAATTTCCAGCTGTGGTTAATATTGTTTGTATTGCTGTGTATTGGTGTAGCACTTTGCTTCATCATTAAAAATGACCCAACGCAATTGGGAATATCTCAGGATTCGCTCTGGCAGGAGCGACTATTCATTACCGCCCTGATGTGTACTGGCGGTTTGCTGCTATTTATTATCCTGTTGTTTATTACCACGCGAATTTTTGGTGCTCAGTCTTATCGGAAGATCAAAAACTATTCGAATGGGGATGATGCCAGCATTGCTGACACCGCCATAAAATCAGAATCGCCTCACATCACTGGCATCAGGCAACTCAAAAAGCACCTCCGCTCCCGCTACCGTCTTTTCTGGCGCTATAAAGTCCGCCTGCTGCTGGTTGTCGGTGATGATGCTGCCCGCGCTGCCCTGCTACCCGGCTTGCAGGAACAACAGTGGCTTGAAGGCTCGCGGACTGTGCTGATAGATGGTGGCAGTCTGAATGAGGAGCCTGATGCCGATAAATTCGCGGTGCTGCGTAAACTTCGCCGTGGCCGCCCGCTGGATGGCATCATTTACGTGCTTGAAAGCGGGCAGGAACTCACGCCGAAGCAAAGCGATCACGATCTGCGAGCACTTGAAGCGATTGGTGCATTACTGCGCTGGCAGCCGCCGGTGTGGTTGTGGCAGCTGTGTAGCAGCGACTGGTCGCAGACTGGAAGAACTGAACAGGCAATCGGGGCGACATTTCCACCGCGCGCGCAACCACAGGATATTAGTAGCCAGCTCAACGGTCTGCTGCTGCCGCTGCGTGAGCTGGGCATTACGCAGATTGCGAAGAACCCGTCCTGTGATTTTGCACTGCGTCTCGGAAATCGATTGGAGCTGGGCGGTAACAAGCGTTGGCAAACCCTGCTGACGCCATGGCTGCACGCTGCACAGCAACGCATTTTTCTGCGAGGCCTGATGTTCAGCCTGCCGGAAAGCAACATGGCAACAGCAGCATCCGGAAATGCGCTGCACCGTCATGCCCTGACGCTTCCGGCCAGCTGGCAGGGAATTGTGAATGACTGTACCTATTTGCGCGGCCGTCGCGTCGGCATGCCTTGGCAGCAAATGCTGGCCTGGTCGCTGATGAGCCTGATGCTGCTCGGCGGCGCGGGCATGCTGGCCTCCTCATTGTTCAACCGTCATGAGGTTGTCAGTGCGGCGGAGAAAGCACAGGTACTGGTGAATTCAACGAAGGTTGATGATGCGCAGCTGATTGCGCTGCATGGCCTGCGTAACGATCTCGGGCAGCAGCAGAACTGGCTGCAGCACGGTGCGCTCTGGTATCAGCGCTTCGGCATTAACCATACGCAGCAGCTGCATGATGCGCTGCTGCCGTGGTACGGCGTCGCGGCGCAGCGGCTGATCCACGAACCGGCGCGCATCGCGCTGGAAGATAAGCTGACTTATCTGGCCGGCCTGCCTGCCGCCAGCCCGCAGCGCGCCACGCTGGCGCAGCCGGGTTATAAGCAGTTAAAGGCCTGGCTGATGATGGCGCGCCCGGAGCGCGCTGAACCGGCGTTTTATGCTCAGACCATGGCGACCGTTCAGCCGGAATATCCCGGCATTTCAACATCGCTGTGGCAGACGCTGGCACCGGATTTATGGGCATTCTATGCCGCGTCGTTGCCGTCGCAGCCGGGCTGGCGCATCAAGCCCGATGCGTCGCTGCTGAGTCAGGCGCGTCAGGTACTGCTGCTGCAGACCGGCCAGCGCAACGCCGAGATGACGCTGTATCAGAACGTCCTGCGCGACGTGCGTCGCAACTATACCGATCTGACGCTGGAAGATATGACGCCGGGCACCGATATGCGCCGGCTGTTCAGCAGCGACGACAAAGTGCCCGGCGTATTTACGCGCCAGGCGTGGGAAGGCGGCGTGCGCCAGGAGATTGAGAAAGCGGCCAACACCCGGCGCGATGAAATCGACTGGGTGCTCAGTGACACCCGCAGCGCCGTGCCGCAGGAAATTTCCCCGGAAGCACTGAAGGCCCGGTTAACCCAACGCTATTTCAGTGACTTTGCCGCCAGCTGGCTCAACTTCCTCAACGGTATCCGGCTCAATCCGGCGCAGAACATTGCCGACGTCACGGACCAGCTGACGCTGATGAGCGACGTGCGTCAGTCGCCGCTGATTGCGCTGATGAACACGCTGGCGTGGCAGGGTCAGACCGGTCAGCAGCGCGAGGCGCTGTCCGACACGCTGATCAATTCGGCCAGAGACCTGATCGGCCAGAAAGACAAGCCGGTTATCAGCCAGAAGGCTACCGGACCTGAAGGTCCTCTGGATATGACCTTCGGCCCGCTGCTGGCGCTGACCGGCAAAAACAGCGGTTCGCAGCTGATGGCCGCCGACAGCAGCCTGACGCTGCAGACCTTTTTAACCCGCATCACGCGCGTGCGCCTGCGTCTGCAGCAGGTTGCCGCTGCACCGGATCCACAGGAGATGCTGCAAACCCTGGCGCAGACGGTGTTCCAGGGTAAAAGCGTCGATCTCACCGACACCCAGCAGTACGGCAGCCTGATGGCGGCGAGCCTCGGCGAAGAGTGGAGCGGATTCGGGCAGACGATGTTCGTGCAGCCGCTGACGCAGGCGTGGGAAACCATCCTGCAGCCATCGGCGGTGAGCCTGAATGCGCAGTGGCAGCGCTCCATCGTGGAAAACTGGCGCACTGCGTTTGACGGGCGCTATCCGTTTGCCGCCGGGCAAAGCGACGCATCACTGCCGATGCTGGCGGAGTTTATCCGCCGCGACGCCGGGCGCATCGACAGCTTCCTCAGCAGCCGTCTCGGTGGCGTGTTGCAAAAAGAGGGCAGCAGCTGGGTACCGGATGCGGCGCACAGCCAGGGATTGACCTTCAATCCTGCTTTCCTCAAGGCGGTAAATCAGCTGCGCGAGCTGTCTGATATCCTGTTTACCGACGGCACGCAGGGCATCAGCTTTGAATTGCAGGGCCGCGCTGCGCCAGACGTGGTGGAAACCCAGCTGATGCTCGACGGTCAGCTGCTGCGTTATTTCAATCAGATGGCGACGTGGCAGGCGATGCGCTGGCCGGGTGACAGCCTGAAACCGGGCACGCTGCTGACCTGGACCGGCGTGAAAAGCAGCGCACAGATATACGGCGATTATCCCGGCACCTGGGGCTTTATCCGCTGGCTGGAACAGGGTAAACGTGAGCGCCTCGATCGCAGTCGCTGGTTGCTGAGTTTCACCACGCCGGATAAACGCACCCTGACGTGGGTGCTGCGTACGCAGATGCGCGACGGCCCGCTGGCGCTGCTGCGCCTGCGCGGGTTTACGCTGCCGACGGAAATATTCAGCGTGGATGCGGCGAGTGCTTCAGAAGCGATGGCCCCGCGCGACGCCGTTACGGATGACGTTACTACCGACATGGATGGAGCAGAATAATGAGCGCAATGATCGAACTGGTGCACGCCTGCGGCGTGGATGAGTCCACGCTGAGAACCGATGCACAACAGCGCCGCAGCGACTGGGCGCGCTGGCTGGAACCGATCAGTCAAGCGTTGCCCGCCGGAGACGATCCGGCTTATGACGATCAGTTTATGCAGATCCGTGAAGAGGTGAATAAGCTTTCCGGCTTTGATACCGAGACCATCGCCCGCCTGTCGGAATCGCTGCTGACAACCGTGAGCAAGGACATCCGGGTGATTACCTTTTACGCGTGGGCGCGCCTGCATCAGGACGGCGAGCAGGGGCTGGCGGAAGGACTGGAACTGCTGGCAGCCGCGCTACACCAGTATGGTGACCAGCTTCATCCGCAGCGCAGCCGCAGTCGCCAGGGCGCGCTGGCCTGGCTCGGCAGCGCCAGAATGCTCGACAGCCTGACGCTGTGGCCCGAAGCCGATATCGTGCGGGTTTGTCGTATCAACGGCGCGCTGCTGCTGATTGAAGATGCGCTCAGCGAAGACGAGCGTAACGGACTTCAGCCGCTGTTGCGTGCGCTGGAGCTGCGGCTGGCGCAGAACGGCGGAGCCAGCGCCATGGTGCCGCTTAACAGCCCGGCGTATGCGGACGTGGATGATTCAGCCCTTGCCGCACTCGCGCCGGTCAACTCCGGCGAAACGCTGAAGGCGCAGGCAAAAGTGCTGGCAAACTACCTGCGCGAGCAGCCCGGCGGCTGGCTTTCGGCACATCATCTGATGAAAAGCGTGCGCTGGGATACCATCCTCAATCTTCCCGCGCTCGGACCCGGCGGCAATACGCGTTTGCCACCGCCGAAACCCGATCATCGTGCGCACCTCAAGCGCCTGTATCTGCAGCAAAGCTGGACGGAAATGCTGGAACTGACGGACTCGCTTTTTGCGCAGGCCATCAATCACGTGTGGTTCGATCTGCAGTGGTACGCCTGTGAAGCGCTGAATCGTCAGGAAAAGGGCGCGGCGCTGGCGAACATTGTGCAGCAGGATTTGCATGGGCTTCTATCAAGGCTGCCGGGACTGGAAACGCTCTGCTATTCAGACGGCACGCCGTTTGCCGATGAGGTGACCCGCAGCTGGATCGCGCAGAAAGTGATGGGCGATGTGCGATTAACAGAGAGCGACGCGCCGTTTGCCGGGCCAGGCAACGACATTCTGTCGCTGGAAAGTGAAGCGGTGGAAAAAGCGGAAGCGGAAAGCGTCGAGGCCGCACTCGCCTGGCTGCAAATGCGTCCGGGCACCAGCAATACGAAAGATCAGTGGCTGCTGCGCCTGCTTATGGCGCGAGTATGCGAGCAGTTTGGGAAGAGCGAAATGGCACTGCATCTGCTGGATGAACTTAACCAGCAGGCAGGTGCACTGACGCTTACACAGTGGGAACCGACGTTACTGTTCGAAGTGCGCGCCCGACGGCTGAAGCTGCTGCGTGCCCGGGCTGCGCGCAGTGAAAGTGAACGCTCGCGCATTCAGCCGGAAATGGACGCGCTGTTGTCCGGCCTTATCACGCTTGACCCGGTCAGGGCCGCCATCCTCTGCAGCTGACATCCGCCTTTCAACTTTCTGTCGCCTGATTCTCACCGGCGGCACATCACTTAGTGAATACCATGGACGACTTAACCCTGCGTTATTACGACGCTGAAATGCGCTACCTGCAGGAAGCGGGCGAAGAGTTCGCTCGCGCACACCCTGAACAGGCGGCGATGCTCAATCTCGACAAAGCCGGCGCCCGCGACCCTTACGTTGAACGACTGTTCGAAGGCTTTGCCTTTATGGTCGGCCGGCTGCGGGAAAAGCTCGATGATGACCTGCCGGAACTGACCGAAGGTCTGGTGAGCCTGTTGTGGCCACACTACTTGCGCACCATTCCGTCGATGTCGGTGGTGGAGTTCACGCCCGACTGGCGTGAAATGAAGGAGCCGATGCGGCTGGCGCGCGGTTTTGAGGTGATTTCGCGTCCGGTGGGTGAGAAAGGTACGCGCTGTCGCTACACCACCACCCGCGACGTAACGGTTTTGCCGCTGGCGCTGGAATCGACGGTGCTGTCAACCGATGCCACCGGACGCTCAGTGATCCGCCTGCGCTTTAACGGTAGCGCGCTGGCCGACTGGAGCCGCATTGATGTCAGCCACATTCCGCTCTATCTCAACGCGGATGCGCCACTGGCCTGCGCGCTGCACGAAGCATTAACGCTCAACGTCGCCAGCATGGCACTGCGTCTGCCTGGCGAACCCGACAGCCGCCGCTTTGACGGGCACTTCAGCGCGCAGGGCTTCAGCGAGGAAGATCGGCTGTGGCCGGGCGATGAGGGCAGCTTTAGCGGCTATCAGCTGCTGCTGGAATACTTCACCTTCCGCGAGAAGTTTATGGCGGTGAATCTGCGCGGACTGGAGCAGGTGGCGCTGCCTGCCTCTCTGCCGTGGTTTGAACTCGATGTGGTGCTGGCCCAGCGCTGGGAGCATGATTTCCAGTTCAGCGAAAAGCATCTGCGCCTCAACGCCGTGCCGGTGATTAATCTTTTCGCGATGGAATCTGATCCGCTGATGATCAACGGATTACAGACCGAATATATGCTGCGCCCGATGCGCGTTCAGGACGGACACACCGAAATTTACTCGGTGGATTCAGTGATTTCCTCGAAAGGTCTGCCGTACGTACCGTTCAGCAGCTTCCGCCATAAAGGCGGCATGCTGCGTCACGAAGCGCCGGAACATTACTATCACACGCGCGTGCGGCGCGGCCCGTCCGGGCTGCATGAAACCTGGATGATCCTCGGCGGCGAAGCCTTTGATAATCACAGCCAGCCGGAAAACGAAAGCCTGTCGGTGAGCGTCACCGGCACCAACGGCCAGCTGCCGCGACGCGCGTTGCAGAGCACGTTGCTGGATACCGCCGTCAGCAGTACCGACGTGGCGATGCAGGTGCGCAACCTGTGTGCGCCAACGCTGCCGTGTTATCCGCCCAATCGCGACCGTTTTCACTGGCGCGTGCTAAGCCATCTCGGCTCAAGTTTTCTGTGGATGATGGATAACGCCGAAGTGCTGCGCGGCACGCTGGCGCTGTATGACTGGACGAACAGCGAAATGAATCGCCGTCGTCTGGAAGCGATACTGCACGTTTGCCATAAAGAGACCGAACGCTTTGAGCAGGGCTATTTGCTGCGCGGCGTGCAGATTGAAATCACCCTCGACAGCAGCGGCTTTGCCGGCAGCGGCGATATCTGCCTGTTTGGCGAAATGCTCAGCCGCTTCTTCGCGTTGTATACCGATATCCACCTGTTTAACCGTCTGATTTTAATCCTGCAGCCAACCGGAGAGCGCCTCGAATGGGAAGAGAAGCACAATCGCCGCATTTCCGGCTGACACCACGGCTGGAGCAGGAGCTGACGCGGCTGAACTTTTACCGCTTCTGTCAGCTGATAGAGCATCAACACAAAGATAAGCCGCCGCTGGGCAGCACTAACAAACCGGAAAACGACGCGGTGCGGCTGCTGCCGCATCCCGGCATGGGTTTTCCGGCTGGCGAGCTGAAAGCGGTTGAATACCCTGAAACCGATGCCGCCGCGCCGCCGGTGGTACGCACCACGTTTTTGGGTTTATACGGCGTGGATTCGCCGCTGCCCGGCAGCTATATCGATGACATCACCCAGCGCGATGAAGGGCATGAAGCGCTGCAGGGTTTTCTCGATATTTTCAATCATCGCATCCTGACGCAGTTTTATCGCATCTGGCGCAAATACTCGTATCCGGCAACTTTTGAAGCGGGCGGCAGCGATAAGACCTCGCAGTCGCTGCTCGGGCTGGTGGGGCTGGGTATTCCGGGCACCGGCAGGCATATCGCCACGCCGGTTTCGCGCTTTCTGGCGCTACTCGGCGTCATGCGCCAGCCGGGCAGAACGGAAGAGGGCATTCGCGCGCTGGTGCGTTTACTGGCGCCTGGCACCTCGGTTCGCGTGCAGCCGCACTGTCTGCGCCCGGTGCCGGTAAGCCATCCGCTGGAATGCGAGTTCGTACTCGACGGCAATGCGCCGCTCGGCGATGAAGCGATGGATGCTAACAGCCAGCTACTGATTGAACTGCAGACCGCCTGCCCGGATGAGGCTCATCGCTGGCTGCCGGATGGCCAGCTGTATCAGGACTTTCTGGTGATGCTGCGCGTCTATCTTGGCTGGCGCTATCGCGCGCGCATCCGGCTGTGTCTTGATACCCAACTGCTGGCCCCGCCGGAACTGGGCGATGCGCCGTTCTGGCTCGGCATGACCGGCGTGCTCGGCGCGGACCACGGGTGCAGCGATATCCCCCAAACCTTTACCACTGAACTGGGCTGCTATGCAGGCATGAGCCCGGTCAAACCCTGCGAGGAGCAGCGACGTGTCAGTTACCACTTTGATTAACATTATGATGTGCAGCGCACTGTTACTGCTTGGCGGCTGCGGTTTGCAGCAGAAAGTCACTGAGGGATCCGTCGCGGCGTTTGACGCGATTTTCTACAAGCAGATTAAAACCCTGCACCTTGATTTCAGCGCGCGTGAAAGCCTCAACAGCGACAGCCGCGAGCATAATCCGCTGTCGCAGCCGGTGATGGTGCGCGTGTTCCAGCTCAGCGAGCGTAAGGCGTTCGACGGCGCGGTATATCAGCAACTGACCGGCGATGCAGCGAACGTGCTCAAGTCAGAACTCCTCGCCGATCGTGACGTGGTGCTGACGCCGGGCGGCGACGTGTCGCTGAATATGCCGATGGAAAAAGAAGCAAAATTTGTCGCGGTAGTCGCACTGTTCCAGCAGCCGGATATGACGAAAAACAGCTGGCGGCTGGTGCTGGAGCGCAACGATTTGGATCCGGATAAAGCACGCGTGATTGAGTTAAGCAGCAACAGCCTGCGCCTGATCAGCGAGGCAAAACCATGAGTGGCGGCAATCATCAACCTTCGCTGTATGAGCTGCTGAAAGGCAGCTTTTCTGGTGGTCTTGAGCTGGATCGCGTGAAGGAGCAGGATCAGGTGATCCTCTCCGTGCTCGATAACATGCAGCGCATCCTCAATACCCGCGCCGGATCGCTATCGCATATCCCCGATTACGGCCTGCCCGATATGACGCGCATCCTGCAGGGCATGCCCGGCACCGCGCATCAACTGCTGTATACGCTCTCTGCGGTGCTGCTGAAATACGAGCCGCGCCTGAAGCGCCTTGACGTGGTGTTGCTGGAACAGAATATGCCCGGCGAGCTGCGTTATGCCATTGATGCCGAACTTAAAGAGATCGGGCTGGTTCGCTTCGGCACCGAATTTATGCCGGAAGGCCGCATGATGATCCGCCATATGAAACAGCAGCACTATCTGGATGCCCGTGCACCCCTTTGAGCCATCACCGAATACAGCAATGACTTCATCTCAACATCACTATCTAACGACCGGCGTAGAGCCCTGCTCATGGCATGCAGCCTGGATTGCTGTAATGCTAAAATCTTACCTTCACCATCCATAGCAAGATCCACTGATAATTATGGTCAATCCAGGTAGACTTCTGAAAACCATAGCAATCCAGGGAAAGTCATTGAATCCCTATACGGCGCGGGTTACAACGTTTGACTTAACTCGTTAAGAGCTGACCTCCTCGCTATGCGCAATGGAGGTTTTTTTGACTGCAGAGCGATGGAAATTTATGCCTCACACTTACCGACCATGGATGAAAAGGTATTGGCTGGTCTGGCTGTTGTTAACGTTGATCACCTTGATCGCACTGTTCGCCGATCAAATTTTGCAGCAACAGCGCGCGGGCGAAGCGCATTTCAACCAACAGTTTAATCGACTCGCGGCCTATCAAACGCAGAATGAAACGCTGTTGCCGTTACTGACCGGTGACGAAGATCTTGCCTTGTTACAGTCGAAATTTCCGCAGCTGGTTTTGATCGAACACACGGTGAATCGTGCGTTAACAGCGCCGCGTTTTGAAGAGGTCAGCGGCGGTCAATACTGGCTTTACAATCCCTATCGTCAGATACGCATGCTGGTGGATTTGCATTTTGCGCTGCAAACCTCGGACGTGGCGCTGGCACTGGCCTTTCATATTCATGCGCCAACGGCGATTCAGACGCCAAACTATGATGCAAATGCCCGCTGGCAATGGCAGCGACCGTTCATTAATCACTATCAACCGTTTTTACTCAAAGGCAGCGCTAATCCTGATCTGCGCGCGCTGCATGCGCTGCCGTTTATGTTGGCGCTGCTATTGTGGCTGGTGATCGGCGGACTCGGCTGGTGGCTGCTGCGCCACTGGCGCCAGCACATAGAGATGCGATTGCGCGCCGACTATTTTCAGCGCACGCGTCGCGAAGCCTTGGGCGAGTTCACCGCGGGCATTATCCATGAAATTAACCAGCCGCTGACCGCGATCAACACCTGGCTGCACAGCAGCCAACTGCTGCTGAAACAGGGCAAACACGAGAATCTGCCGCAAGCGCTCAATGCTATGAGTCTGCAAACCGAGCGCCTTGCAGGATTGCTGCAACGTTTTCGCGACATCGTCAGTGAACGTCCGGTGGCAATGACTGCCGTTAACCCCGAAGCGGTATGGCGGCGCGTGACGCTCCTGCTGCAGCAGGAGCTGGATGATGGTGATGTGGCGTTGCGCCAGCAGTTTCAGCATGGTCAGGCCAAGGTGCTCAGCGATCCCCAGTGGCTGGAGCAGGTGTTTCATAACCTGCTGCAAAACGCGATTCACATGCAGCAGGGACGCCCGGATGCGTGGGTGAAAATTGCATCGGAACAGGTTCCGCAAGGTATCAAAATCATCATCAGCGATAACGGCCCGGGTTTCTCTGCGGAAGGATTAGCGCAGGCCTGTATGCCGTTTTATAGCTCGCGCGCCAACAGCATGGGATTAGGCATGACGCTGGTCGAGAGTTTGATGTTACGTATGAATGGCCAGCTTAGGCTGGGGAATCGCGCTGAGGGCGGCGCGGAAATCACCTTAATTTTCCAACTGGCGGAGTAAAGGAATGGGCGCGAAGGTTTGGTTAGTGGACGATGATTTATCGGTACGGGAATCGCTCGGTTTTCTGCTGAAAACACTGGAATACGACGTGGCAGATTTTGCTGATTTGGCCTCGTTTGAAGCGGCCACTCAAGCGCTGGAGCCGCTGCGCGGCTGTTTGCTGTTGGATGTGCGCATGCCGGGCATTAGCGGTCTGAGCTGGCTGGCGGAGCAGGGCGATCGTCATCCGCTGCTGCCGGTGATCATTATGACTGGCCACGGCACCATTGAAGCCTGCCGTCGCGCGTTTCGTCAGGGCGCGTTTGAGTTCTTCACCAAGCCGCTGGATATTGAACCGCTGCTGGAAACCATTCACCAGGCGATAAACGAAAGTGAGCAGCGTGCGCAACGCTGGCAATCGCAACAGGGTTTGCAGGCGCGTTTTGCCCTGCTATCCGCGCGCGAAAGTGAAGTGATGCAGTTGATGATTGCCGGGCAAACCAGCAAAGAGATCGCGCGGGATTTATCGCTGTCACCGCGCACCGTTGAAGCGCACCGGGCCGCGGTGTTTGCCAAGCTTGAGCTGAGTAATCTCGCCCAGCTGATTCACGCCTGGCAGCAGCTGAACCAGGTATAACTACCAGGTCGAACGCGTAATCGCCCGAATATTTCTTTCCCGCTCTGCACCGTAAAGTGTCACTCATCAACTACTCAGGAGTGACCCATGAACATTCGCCTTTCTCTGATTGCCGCTGCGGCGGCCTTTATTTCCTTCGGTAGCCACGCGGCATTAACCGCATCCAACCTTTCGCTGGAAGATGCACAGAAGCTGGCAAGCGCCGCGATTCAGTCGTGCGCAGCGAAAAACTATAACGTTACCGTGACCGTCGTGGATCGCGCTGGTCTGGTTAAAGCCGTGCAGCGCATGGATAACGCCGGTCCGCATACCGTCGAAGCCAGTCAGATGAAAGCTTACACCGCGCTGAGCACCAAAAACCCAAGCGGTAAAGTGATGGAAGCGGCGCAGAACAATGCCGGTGCGCAGAATATGCGTGATATTCCAGGCTTCCTGCTGCTGGCTGGCGGTGTGCCAGTGAAAAGCGGCGATCAGGTGATTGGCGCGATTGGTATCGGCGGTGCGCCGGGCGGTAATCTGGATGAAGCCTGTGCGATGGATGCGCTGAAAGCGATTCAGTAATCGTTTTGCGTAAGGTGCGCATGGATGCGCACCTGGTCGCCATCAATGACGACCTTACACGCGTCGTGACAGCGCAAAGCTGATCAACGGCACCGGCAAAGTAAACAGCAGCAGCAGCCACAGCAGTACATAAACCGCATCAATACCGTTGTTTTGCAGGTTGTTATACAGCTGAACCGGCATGCCTTGGGGGAAATAAGCAAAGATCATCACGATGCCAAATTCGCCCATTGCTCGCGCCCATGCTAATGCGCTAGCGGAGGCCAATCCCGGCGCGGCCAGCGGTATCGACAAACGCCAGAAACGTTGCCACGCAGAAGCGCCAAGCGTGCGACCCGCTTCCAGAATATCCTGCGGTACGCCGGCAAACGCGGAACGTGCGGTGGTGACGAAGTAGGGCAGCGCGCCATACCATTGCGCGAGAATAAACGCGGCAGGATTGTTAACCAGCGTCCAGCCAAACCTCCCCAACAGCTCACCTGGCAAACTGTAAGGGCCGTAAGCGCTGACCAGCAAAATGCCCATTGCCAGCGGCGGCGTCAGCAGCGGAATCATCACCAGCAATTCAACGATCAATCGCGCACGACCGCGTGCCTGCGACAACCACCACGCCACCGGCAATCCACTGACAAAAATCAGTATCAGCGCGACAGCACCCAGGCCAAGCGAGGTCGCGATGGCATTGCCATCGCCCCACGCCAGCTGCAGATGCTGCCAGTGCGTAACGCCAATCAACGTGATAAAGGGCACCGCCAACAGCAGCAGTGCCGGCAGTGACAGCCACAGCGCAGTGGCGTGACGGGTTTTCATTACGGGTAGAGGGAACCGCCTTTCGGCGCGGCATAACCATTCTGTTTAAACAGCGCCTGGCCCGGCTGGCTCAGCATAAAATCCACAAAGGCTTGACCTGCAGCCGCGCCGTGTGGGGCATTTTTCAGCACCGCGGCGTAGTAAACCAGCGGCTGGGTGTGCAGCACTTTGTCTTTGCCTGCGCTGTCTTTCACATTGAAACTCACCGTGTCGTACCACTGTTTCGCCATCGCCGGATTACTCAGATTAATCTCGTCGGGCAGCGCCACGTAGGGCAGGTGTGCGGAGATCACCTCGCTCTCATACCCCGCCGCAGCATCCACCTGGCCGCTCTCCAGACGCGTCAGCAGGCCGCCTTCCAGATGGGTTTGCGCCGGGTTTTGATAGCCGCCCATGATTTTATCGGCGATGCCTGGCTGCTGATAATATTTCTCAGCCAGCAGCAGGGTAAAGATGATGTTCTGACCTTTGGGATCGTTGATCGGATCGGTGCGACCAAATTTAATGCCCGGCGTTGCCAATACCTTCAGCCAGCTGGCATCACTGCCTTTGGCCTGCGCGAACTGCTGCGCGTATTTGCCTTTCGGGCTATAGGCCACCACCATGCTGGTGCTCGCCACTGGAATCGCGTCATCAATCAATCCCGCATCCTTCAGGATTTGCATCGGCCCCGGCGTAATCGAGACAAACACATCAGCGGTGATTTTCTTGCTCGCCAGCAAACGTGCCATGCCATAGGCGCCCTGACCCTGGCCTTCATAGTTGCCGTTGTTTTGTTTAGCGAAAGCTGGACCTAAAGATTGATCCATCACTTTACCCATCGAACCGGCATAAGTGACGCGGATATCGGTATTGGCTTGTGCATGCAGCGTTAAGCCCGCGCCGACGGTAAGCAGCAGCGCGCTGAGGTGAGTAAATCGCATTCCCTTTCTCGCTATATAATTAGGTAGATAGCGATTATCGGAATTGGTGCAGACAGTGCAAGCGAAAATCTATTGCGAAATCATACCAAAGGCCCGTCGCAACGGGCCGAAGCGGCTAAGCGAGGATGCGCTTTGCCCAGGATTCGATGTCGTCACCGCTGCCAATATCCAGCTGCACCAAACCGTTGGTGATGAAAGTCGGCGACACATGAATGCCATTTTGACGCGAATATTTACTGTGCCATTTAATCTCGTTCTGCAACTCGGCGCGCAGGAAAGGCTCGCGAGCGTTTACGCCGCTGTATTTCTCCAGACGATCGAGTATCTGATTGGGCGTGGCATCCATATTTGGACCGTGGCTGTGATCGGTAAACTCGAACTCTTCACGATGATCGGCGACCGCCTGCAGCACCTTTTTAGCGGCCGCTTTGCCCTCAGGCAAAGTGGAAGCGGCAAGGATGTAACGCACAATCACGCCGGAATACATGTGCCATGGCTGCGATTGCAGACGAATCTTCAGCGTCATCTTCTCTTCTCCCACTAACTGCAGCAGCGCATCCAGTTTATTGAATGCGCGTACCGAGAACGGGCAGGTCGGCTCCAGAAACACTTCAAACACCTTCGGGCCGTGGCCCCAAACCAGCGGGTCGGCATGTAATGCGGCGGATTGGTTCATTGTTATTCCCTGTAGAAAATGGAGTTGAACGGATAACGCTGCCTTACTTTGGCAAAGCGCTGCGCCGACAGCCAGTGCAGGCTTGTGCTTTTTTGTTACAAGGCCATTCGGCTGGCGAAAATGTGCTGAAATAAAAATCGTTTTATAGATCCGCGAGCTACAAGAAAGTCAGTCCGCAGCGCCTTTGTGCAGAAAATAAGCGGCTATAGTTAGTTCTGTTTCAATTTTATTTCTTGCAGCATTTTTGATTCATTTGCCTGGAGCCAAACGTTAAGCATCGAGGTTCAATGTGTTTGCCAATCTCTCCTGGAAAATCATCCATCATGTTCTCAATGAAACCATTGCAGAACTTATGGATGAGCAACAAACGCTGGACGTCCCCACACTGCGCGAGCGGCTGCTGGAGATGGCTGAAAGCGAAACAGATGAATTAATGGTGCTCTGTTACTGGCAAGCGAGCAAAGTGCTGATGCGCTTACCGCCCACGGTCACCGCCAGCCAACTGATAGAAGAAGCGCGCGTGGCGTACCGCTCGCCGCTTAATCACGATCCTCTTTAACCCTGGATGCTTTTCCCCTGTCTATTCGCGGCAAAGTGACTAAGTGGCGGATTTATGGTCATGAGCGGTAAACACGCTCTGCTAGACTTGCCCTGTCAAAAACGTAGATACAGAGGACAGTAATGAAAATCAAAAGTTATGCCGCCTTGAATGCGGGTGAAGCGCTGGTGCCTTACGAGTATGAGGCAGGTGAACTGGCTGCGGAAGAGGTGCAGGTTGAGGTCGATTACTGCGGAGTGTGCCACTCAGATCTATCGATGATTGATAACGAATGGGGCATCTCCTCCTTTCCGGTGATTGCCGGCCATGAAGTGATTGGTCGTATCAGCGCGTTAGGTGCTGCAGCGCAGACCAAAGGGTTGAAAGTCGGCCAGCGTGTGGGCATCGGCTGGACGGCAAAAAGCTGTCAGCACTGTAATGCCTGCATCAACGGCGAACACGTCAACTGTGAAAATGGTTCCGTGCCCACCATCATGAACAAGGGCGGTTTTGCCAGCCATCTGCGTGCCGACTGGCAATGGGTGATCCCGCTGCCAGAAGCGATGGATTACACCTCAGCAGGCCCGCTGCTGTGCGGCGGCATCACCGTGTTTAAACCACTGTTGATGCATCATGTCACCGCCACCAGCCGCGTCGGCGTGATTGGCATTGGTGGCTTAGGCCACATGGCGATCAAACTGCTGCGCGCGATGGGTGCCGAAGTGACGGCGTTCAGCTCCAACGCCAGCAAAACCGAGTCAATTAAAGCGATGGGTGCCGATCGTGTGGTGAATAGCCGCGATCCGCAGGCGCTGAATGCACTGGCCGGACAATTTGATCTGATTATCAGCACGGTCGCGGTCGATCTTGACTGGCAGCCGTACTTCCAGGCGTTGGCGCCGCATGGCAAGTTCCACACCGTTGGCGCGGTGATGAAACCGTTCGAAGTACCCGCGTTTAGCCTGATTATGGGCGATCGTGCGGTGACCGGTTCATCCACCGGTTCGCCAGGCCAGCTGCGTTCACTGATGAAACTGGCATCGCGTGCGGATATCGCGCCGCAGGTTGAAGAGTTCCCGATGTCAAAAATCAATGAAGCGCTGGATCACGTGCGCGCGGGTAAAGCCAATTACCGCGTGGTTCTGAAAGCTGATTTCTAACCTCAGATGACCAGGTCGGCATGAATGCCGACCTCAGGTCGCAAGGTGCGCACGCCTGCGCACCGTTTTACTGCACTCACCTCCCTTCAAACAGCATCCACCCTCTTAATCAACTGATTATTCGGCACAATATTACGTGGTGCTTTGATAAACTGCTGCCAGCAAACCCAACATTGAGGACAGCAATGAAGATTTCCAGCTATGCCGCTCTGCAGGCGGGTGAGGCGCTGGTGCCTTACGAATATGATGCCGGTCCACTGGCCGCGGAAGATGTGCAGGTTGAGGTGGATTATTGCGGCGTCTGCCACTCCGATTTGTCGATGATTGATAACGAATGGGGCGGTTCGCGCTATCCCTTGATCGCTGGCCACGAAGTGATTGGTCGCGTCGTGGCGTTGGGTGATGCGGCGCACAATAAAGGGCTGAAATTAGGCCAACGCGTGGGTATCGGCTGGACGGCGAAAAGCTGTCAGCACTGCGATGCCTGCATTGAAGGCGATCAGGTGAACTGCGAAAACGGTAAAACCTCGACCATTAATAATCACGGCGGTTTTGCCAGCCATCTGCGTGCCAACTGGCAATGGGTGATTCCGCTACCGGAGGCGCTGGATATCGCCACTGCCGGCCCTTTACTGTGCGGCGGTATCACCGTGTTCAAACCGCTATTGATGCACAACATTTCCGCCACCAGTCGCGTTGGTGTGATTGGCATCGGTGGACTGGGGCATATGGCGATCAAATTGCTACGCGCCATGGGCGCTCAGGTTACTGCGTTCAGCTCCTCAGCGACGAAAACCGATTCGATCAAGGCGATGGGCGCCGATCGGGTGGTAAACAGTCGTGATCCGCAGGCGTTAAGCGCATTGGCTGGGCAGTTTGACCTGATTATTAGCACCGTGGCGGTGGATTTGGACTGGAGGCCCTATTATCAGGCGCTGGCACGCAAAGGCGCGTTTCACACTGTCGGCGCGGTGATGAAGCCATTTGAAGTGCCGGCATTCAGTTTGATTGTGGGCGATCGGGCGTTAACGGGTTCGTCTACCGGTTCGCCGGGACAACTGCGTGCGTTATTGAAACTGGCATCGCGCACTGATATTGCGCCACAGGTGGAGGCGTTTCCGATGTCGCAGGTGAATGCCGCACTGGATCACGTGCGCGCGGGTAAAGCGCATTATCGTGTGGTGTTGAAAGCGGATTTTTAAACGCGTATTAGCACATACCGTAGCGGCGCGATTTATCGCGCAATAAATTGCGCCGCTACAACTTAGTGCATTGATAAAGAAAAAGTGCGCACCGTTTTACATCAGCCCCGCGAATCATCCTTCTCGCCGAGGAAGAAATACCACAATGGAATCGACGTTAGCGCGGTAAACACCGTGGTATATAACGCGATCATAAAGCCCTGCGTGATATACATGGTTAGCGACCAATGGCTAAACGGAATGCCATATTGATCGATCACGCCACCGATAATGGCGTTGCTCATCACGGTACCAACAATCAGCGCCAGAATAAACAAACCGCGCAGGAAGTAGCGCATCTCTTTACGCTTCACCGCAAAACGCGCGCGGATAATGCCCAGCGGCGATTGCTGTGAGGCCAGCAGGGCCGCCTCATCCAGCGGTGCACGTTGCTGCTTGCGCCAGCGTAGAATATCCACCAGCAGGAAGGCCAGCAAACTCGCCCCCATCACCGGCAGCGCATAGCCAAGCGCCAGCGCTACCATCAACCAGGCACCTTTCGCATAATGCGGCAGCACCATCCAGCTTTCGGTCAGGGTTTGTGCCGGGTTCGCTTCCACATCTTTCGGGCGACGAATCCACCACATGCGATAACCCAACACGATCATGCTGCACAAACCCAAACCAAAGAACGCCAGCAACAGCTGATTAGGCAAACCAAACAGCACGCCCATGTGTGCGTCGACGCCCCAGCGCGTCAGCTTCGCAACTAACGGGAAACGATCGAAATAGACGTGGTCCACCACGCTAAAGTCCTGTGGATTAACCGAAACCGCATCCACCTGAGTTGGCCAACTGCGGTCAATTTCCGTTACTGCCCACGCTTTTTCCGCGCTTTTCGGCTGACGTAGTTCAAGTTTGGACGCGCTGAGTCCATCCTGACGCGCCGCATTTAGGACGCGATCCCAATCGGCATCGGCGGCGTTATTACGCATCGGTTTTGCTGGCGCCGCCGCCGGTTTGGTCATGGATGACATCGACATATTCATGCCCGCCATATCCATATCCGGCATATGATCGGCATGCGGATCGGCGGGGGCTGCGGGCGCATCACTGTTCAGCGACGTATTAACCTGCGGCGTCAGCCAGTTTAGCTCGGTACGCATGCGATCAATATTGCCGCCCGCCCACTGCGACCACGTCAGGCCAGTGACCGAGAAAAACACCAGTCCGACCACCAGCGTTAAACCGAGCGTGACATGCCAGTGGCGGCTGAAGGCAAATCCTTTGCGCGGCTGTTTTAGCTTACGTTTTGGACGCGTTCCCAACCACAACACTACACCGCCAAGTGCGGCTACCCACAGCCAGGATGCGGCCAGTTCGCTGTAATTGCGCCCGAAATCGCCAAGCAGCAGGCTACTGTGAAGTAAGTCGATGGTAGTACGCAGCGGCAATACGCCGCTGGTGCCATACACCGGCAGATCACCAACAACTTTCAGGCTGTAAGGATCGATAAACACCGCGCGTGACTGCGAAGTGCCGAGTGACGAATCGCTGAATTGCACGCGCGTGGTGTCCGTTGCGCCGGGCGCCGGACGTACCGCGAAGATGTGCTGGTTCTCCCCAGCATAAGCGCGCGCGGCAGTGATTTGTGCCGACAGCGGCTGCGCATTGCCGTGCGGTTCGGCGGTCAGCGCATCGGCATAAATCAGGTTTTCCAGCTGGGGTGTTAACACGTAAAGCGTGCCGCTGAGTGCCGCGATAAAGATGAACGGGGCGACAAACAGACCGATGTAAAAATGTAAGCGACGTAGCAAATTAAGCACCGCACCGCGCGGTGCTGCAGAGTGAGCAGCAGACAAAGCCGTCTTCCTTCCAAAAAGAAATTGTCTTAGCGCAACGCTACAGTTGAGCGTGCACTGCAATAAATTAAGTCAGCAGGGAAGAAGTGCAGGTGGGGCGCGCGGTCGATGGATGCTGCTAACGCGACGTACAATCGGCGCAACCACATGTGGCAGCGGCGGCGCACGCGAGATCACCATAATTAGCCAGATGAACGGGATGAACACCCACATCAGCAGCGGGACATGCACCAGCAGATCGCAATAGCCGCAGGCGAACTCGCCGTCATCCATCATGTGATGGCTCATGCCGGGCATCGACATATCCGCCATCATCATCTCATGATGGCTCATTGAGCTGCTCATCATGCTGTGTTGCGGCATCGCCAGCATCTGGTTTTGCCGCTCCATCAACGTTTTCGACACAATCGGCGCGACGAACAGCAGCAGCACCGCCACAATGGCGACGAAGGCAGTCAAACGCTGGCGGAAGTGATGTGTAAACGTCATGGTTGCTAGTGGATGATTCCGTAAATGAGGCGGAAGTGTAACGCGATTGACATGGATGGGTTAAAAAAATAGAGGCTATTTAAGAAAAAATTCGCACCTTTTGAAAATTGTCACTTAATGCGCTGCGTTTGTTAACCTCTATTTAACTTGATAAAAACAGAGAAGAAACATTCCCCCTCGGGCCGAGAACATCAAAAAATCGATCGTCCCAGCCGCTCGGTGAGTTTTTCCAGCAGCGCGGTGCCGGCCAATGAGTTGCCCGAGTGATCCAACGCAGGCGACCAAACCGCAATACTCATCTCGCCGGGAATCACGGCCACAATACCGCCACCGACGCCTGATTTAGCCGGCATCCCAACGCGCCAGGCGAACTCACCGGCGCCATCGTACATGCCGCTGGTCATCATCAATGCATTCACCTGACGCGCCTGACGCGGCGAGATCACCGCCGATTCGTCATCCTGAGTGCGGCCGTGATTCGCGAGATACAGGAAGGTGCGCGCCAACTCTTCGCAACTCATCGCCAGCGAGCAGTAGTGAAAATAGGTTTCCATCACTTTGCTGACATCGTTGTGGAAATTGCCAAACGATTTCATCAGCCAGGCAATCGCCGCGTTGCGCGCCGAATGCTCGTATTCAGAACGCGCCACGACGCGGTCGTAATTGATGTCCGGTTGCTGTGCCAGACGCCTTACGATCTCCAGCATGCGCTGACGCGGTGCGGTGAGGCGGCTTTCCAGCAGATCGCACATCACCAGCGCGCCGGCATTAATAAACGGATTGCGCGGTTTGCCCTGTTCCAGCTCCAGCTGTACCAGCGAATTAAATGCCTGCCCGGAAGGCTCTTTACCGACGCGTTGCCAGATCTCGCCATCTTCGTACAGCGTCAGCGCCACGCTGAGTGACAACACTTTGGAGATTGACTGGATGGAGAAACGGGTCGCGGCATCACCGGCCTGAAAACAGCGGCCATCGGGCGTGCAAATAGCGATGCCGAGCTGATCGGCCTCTACATCGGCCAGCGCCGGAATATAATCCGCCACTTTTCCCTGCTGGGTTAATGGGCGAACTTCGCTAACTATCTCTTCAAGCAGTGCATTACTGAGTTCCGACACCTTCACGCTCCGTGTAGCCAATCGTGGCCCGGATAATGGTGATTTGCGCGCAGCGCGTCAATCGGCAGCGCGAAATTCTGTGAGCCTTCTGGGTGAAGCCTGCGTTACAGTGCGGGCTGTTTTCATTAACTATAGAGCCCGCGCGATGATAACCAACCTGTTCCGCGATTTCCCCGCCGCCGCACAGAACGGCAGCGCTGAGACGTTTGAAGCGCTGCTTGCGCAGCCTAATCTGCATATCGAACGCATCGTTTCAACCGGGCAAGCGAGTCCACCCGATTTTTGGTACTGCCAGACGCAGGGTGAATGGGTGATGGTTTTACAAGGATCGGCAGGATTGCAGCTGGAAGGCGAAGCGCAGGAGCGTCATCTGCATGCCGGCGATTTTGTCGAGATTCCAGCAGGCTGCCGCCATCGCGTTAACTGGACGGACAGCAGCGGCCCAACCGTGTGGCTCGCGGTGCATTATGGCGCGCTGCCGATGGATTTGGCTTAAGGACGCTTGTCGACGCTGTGCGTCGAAGTGGTCCAGCGGCGCGCCTGTAGTGAGGGTGGCGCACGATTCCGCTTAGTGACCAATGAACTGAGAGCCTCATCACGTGCGAAAAATATATTCCATGTTATAAAATATGGAAAATTAATTTCAATTTGAGAGGATTCTATCATGTCATCGCTCCCGTCTCTGGACAGCCTGTTGCAGCAGGAAGCTGAACACCGTTTACCGCAGTTTGATTTCGATTTAGCCTGGCAAATTGGACAAAGCATCCAGCAGCGCGGCCGTGAAGAGAATGCGCCTATCGCTATCGAAGTCTATGCATTTGGCCAGGTGCTATTTCTTGCAGCATTGCCAGGATCTGCGCCAGAGAATCTGGAATGGATGCGACGTAAACGTAACACCGTGCTGTTAACCGGCCACTCGTCGATGTATGTGGGACTTTTTAATGAGCAGAAGGGCGAGCGGATGGCACAGCAGCGCAATATCCGTCAGGAAGATTACACCGATCACGGTGGGTCCTTCCCATTGCTGACTTCTCAGGGCGCGATCATCGGCGCCGTCACCATCAGCGGTTTACCTTCCGCAGACGATCATGCGTTAGCGCTGTGGGGAATTACCCAGCTGCTGCGCTGATAATCCAGTGTGATGCGGCGCGCGAAATCGCGCCGCTTCAACTTCTGATGAAAAAATGACTGTTTATTTCATCGCGGGCAGTTTCAACTTATCGCCTGCGCCGGTGGCTTTACGTAGATCGGCAACCTGACTGGCTTTCACTTCTGCACCCTGATTGCCCCACGAATTCCTCACGTAGTTGAGCACGTCGGCCATCTCCTGATCGTTGAGCTTCCAGGAAAATGCCGGCATGCCTGCGGACGTTGGGCGGCCTTCGGTGTGCGGCGCACGAGCGCCATCCAGCAGCGCATGAATCATGTTGGTCGGATCGTTCTGCATCGCGCCATTGCTGGCGAAGGCTGGCACCATGCCGGTGATACCTTCTCCCGACAAACCGTGGCAGGCAGAGCAATCCACTTCATAACGCAGCGCGGCCTGTTCCTGACGCGCTTTATCCATCACAAATCCGCTGGCTTTTGCGGTGGACGACGCTGGTAAGCTGCGCAGATAGGTGGCGATAGATTGCAGATCGCGATCGTTAAAATATTGCGTTGAGTGTTCAACCGCTTCCGCCATCGGGCCTGCCGCCACGCTCTCGCCGTTGGAGCCAGTTTTCAGGTAGTCGGCAATCTGCGCGTCGCTCCATTTACCAATGCCAGCGTGTGGATTTGGCGTGATGTCTGGCGCGTACCAGCTGCCCAGATTACCGCCTTGCAGATACTGGCTACCGATCTCGCCGCCTAGCGCGTTGCGCGCGGTGTGGCAAACGCTACAGTGCGCTGGACCATCCACGATATATTTGCCGCGATTCCACTCGTCGTTCTGCGCGGTTTGCGGTTTAAACGCATTGTTATCAAAGAACAACAGGTTCCAGCCCGCCATCGCCAGACGAATGTTGTACGGGAAGTTCATGCCCGCATTTTCATCTACGGCGTTGTTCACCGGTTTTTGCGCCGAGAAGTAGGCCCAAAGATCGTGCATATCGCCATCGCTCATCTGGGTGTACGCGGTGTACGGCATCGCCGGATACAGGAAGCCGTGATCGCCACGTCCCTGACGCACCGCGTTGAAGAAATCGCGCTCGGTCATTTTGCCGATTCCGGTGGCGCGATCTGGCGAAATGTTCGAGGTTTTCAGCGCGCCAAACGGCGTATCGATGTTGTAGCCGCCGGAGAAGTCGGCATTGTGGCAGGCGGCACAGTCGGCAAGACGCATCACATATTCGCCGCGTTTGATGGCCGCATCATCGTTGCTGTGAAAATCGGCCAACTGCACCTTATCGTCGGCAACGTTGGAGCGAGCGCTGTCTAACACCACCCATAATCTGCCTGTTGCCGCAATGCCCGCCAGCACTGCCAGCGCGGCGAGGGTGTAAGTTATTTTCTTTGCTTTCGCCATGATTACGCCCCCACCAGCGGTGCCGGATTGTTGATGTACTTCTGGTGAATCGCCTGTGCGGCGCGAACCGCCAGCGCACCAATGGTGATGGTGGGGTTGTAACCGCCGTTATTCGGGAAGGCCGACGCGCCCACCACAAACAGGTTGTGCGCATCCCAGCTTTGCAGATAAGGATTGAGGGCCGAGGTGCTGGGATCGGCGCCCATCACCGCACCACCAATGGTATGCGAACTGTGCTGCTGGTAAGGGTTCCAGCTCTTCTCTGCCTGGTTATCGACCACCATGTGCTGGCCGCCCATCTCTTTCATGATGTTGATAGCGCGGTCGGTAACATATCTCGCCATGCGCACATCGTTCTGGTTCCAGTCGAAGGTGGTGCGGATCAGCGGTTGGCCGTGACGATCTTTATAGTTCGGATCGAGATCGAGATAGGCTTCACGCATCGGCATTGAGGTGCCCTGGCAGAAGATGGTGCCAGCGCTTTGGTAATCGCGTTTGTAGCCCGCTTTCCACTCGCTGCCCCAACGCCTGGTGCCAGGACGCAGGCTATTCATGTTTTGAATCGGACGGCCGTTGGTGGAGAAGCCCATGATGCCCGCGCCGCCGATGAAATCGAGTTCGCTGTGATCGAAGTTATCGCCGTTAAAATCATCAATTTGCACCGCCAACGCGCCGCCGCCGATGAACGGGTTCATATATTCGTTATCGAAGTAACCGGTGACCGTGGAGCAGGTTTGATAGTTGTAGTTTCGGCCAATGGTGCCGCGACCGGTCAGCGGATTGTATTGCTCGCCTACGCCGGAGAGCAGCATCAGGCGCACGTTATCCATCTGATAAGCAGTGATGCAGACGATATCGGCTGGCTGGAAGCCTTCCACGCCATCCTGCGTGATGAATTTAACGCCTTTTACCGTTTTGCCATCGTCATGTTTCACCGCGTGCAGCACTTCGGTTTCGGTCAGCAGCGTGAAGTTCGGGCGGCGCATCAGCACCGGCAGAATGCACGCTTGCGGTGATGATTTGGAAAAGTTGCCGCAGCCGTGGAAGTCGCAGAAGCCGCAATAGGTGCACGGGCCCATACTGACGCCGAGTGGGTTCACGTAAGCCTGAGAGAGATTACCTGCAGGGATAGTGAAGGGGTGATAACCCATGCTCTCGGTGGTTTTACGGTATTTGCTCATCCAGTGCGTATCTTTCAGCGGTGGCGTCGGATAGTCGCGCGAGCGCGGTCCTTCAAACACGTTGCCGCCTTTCTGCAACTGACCGTTGAGATTGCCGGCGATTCCAGACGTCCCGGCAATACGCTCAAAGCGATCGTAAAACGGCGCCATGTCGTCGTAGGTCACGCCCCAGTCCTGCAGCTGCAAACCCTGCATCTTTTTAACGCCGTAGCGCTCGCGGGTTTGCTTTGCCACTTCAAAATCCCACGGCGTAAAACGCCATGACATGCCAGCCCAGTGTGTGCCTGCGCCGCCGACGTTCCAGCCAAACTGAAACGCTGACCAGTTACGCACCGGGGCGGCGAGCTGATCGCTGCGGTTACGGAAGGTGGTGGTTTCCACGCTCATTGGCTGCAAAATTTTACGGCGGGTATGAAAACGCAGTTCATCGGCATCAATGGCGACCGGGAAATCGGTCGAGGTATCACGCCAGGCTCCGCGCTCAATGGCAACCACATTGAGTCCCGCACGGGTTAGCTCTTCCGCCATCACCGAACCGGCCCAACCCAGGCCGACGATCACCACGTCAGCTTTATTTCTTACTAGTGACATTAACTCAGCTCCGGCTATTTAATCGTTAGGAATCAGACTGACGGGAATAAGTGCCAGATTTTCGTTACGGCGTTCGATATAAGGACGATAGTCATAGCGCGCACCGGGAAAACCGATCATCTTCCAGCCCGCCATATTTTTATTACCGCCATAAATCGGATCGGCCAAATAGCTTTCACGCGCGTTTTGCAGCATTAATTCAAAAAGCGCCTGGCTATTTACGTCTGCTCCTAAATCAATTTTGCCGTCTTCCATCTTTGTCAGAAATTCATCGATCTGCTGCGCAGTTAAGGTATGCAGTGAGGCCTGATGATGTTGCTGTGCCCACTTTTCCAGCGCCGCTAAGCCGGTTAAATAGCGCGCTTTCGGTGGCGTGAGAAATTGGGGGCTGCCCATCAATGCTTCTTCATTTTCCGGGTGCAGCGGCGCCTGTAAATAGAGCGCTGCGCCAGAACCATAATCACCCGCTAGTTGGTTATCGAGGAATTCAATCGCGCCCGCTTCACTGGCGGATGGGCCAAGATCATCGGCGGGGATCAGACGATCAAAAATGGCCGCCAGGTTTTGTCGATCCAATGGGTTGGTGAGTACCTGATAGCCGTCTCGCCATGCCGGCTGGGGCAGGTGATCGGAGCTGAGTTGGGTCTCCAGCGGGACGTTGTGCAGCTCTTTAGCGCGCAGCTGCGGCGCGACGGCGAGCGATGCAACAATGCCGCTGAGTGAAAAGAGCGCTTCTCTTCGGTTCATACTTCTTATCCCTTAATCATTCCATCCTCAGATGGACACCACAGATTATTATTTACAGAGCACGACGTTCTAAACTGACAGACGCAGTGATGCCCAATGCAAATAGCGCACAGGCGTCATCGACGAATCCACGTTCGTTATTATTTTTTGGCAGAAGGTATTAAAATACGCATCGCGCGTTGCAATAGGGCCAACGCGCTATTTATCAGGCTGGAGGTTTTCCGCGCCATGGCAAATAAGCTTCATGGGAAACCCGTTAATCGGGCTCCCTTTCTGTTAATTAATATATTTATTCATATCATCAATGCAGTGACGGGAAATATCCCACAGGTCATCTTCCCAGTTATGCGGGCTTAATAATTCTGGTGACCAGACGCCAGCGTATCCGGTAGCCTTCACAGCTTCGACCCAGGCGGCAATATCCACATCGCCTTCACCCGGCGCATAGTTACGTTGCACCCATTCGTCCCAGGCCTCGCCCGGTTTAGCCGCGCGGCCATCGCAGAAATGCACGCCGTAAATCAGATCTTTATCCATGCGCGCCACTTCCGCTGGCGTGGTAGCGCCGCCCGCATGCAGATGCCAGAAATCCACTACCACACCCAGGTTATCTTTGCCGCTCTGTTTGATCAGATCGAGCGCGTGCTGCAGTGAGTTGAACGCGGTGAACGCCACTACTTCAATCTGGAATTTGATGCCGAGCGGCGCACCGATATCGGCAATCGCGGAGATGTTGTCCAGCAGGATGGCATCGCGCTCGGCATTAGTCAGGTGATCAAGTTCGGTCAGCGCCATGATTTGCACCACTGGACAACGCAGCTCCACAGCGGCCTGGCAGATTTTTTCCGCTTCTTGCATCAGCTCGGCTCGCGCTTGTGGCTCATGGCGACCAATGCGTTTCAGTGCATTGATGCAGGTAATCTCGATGCTGTATTTCGCCATCAAATCGCGGTAGGCGGCATAACTGCCACCGTTATCCAGATAGCGATACAGATGTTCTGGCAGGATTTCTAATCCGCTAAAGCCCGTTTCATGGGCGATGCGTAACTGAGTGACGGCATTGCTGTACCAAACAGACACGCCATGCAACGACAACTTCATCTCTCCTCCTTGTTACCTCACGGCTTCAGGTGAGAGCGACGAACACGCAATTCTCCCTGAGACCAAACGCCACCTGGAGTGGCACGTCCATCAATCAGCCGGTTTAAGGCTTCTGTGATGATCAAATCAATACGCTGGCTGAAGCTGGTGAGCTGCCAGCTCGGCAGACTGGCTTCATCGATGTCATCAAAGCCCACCACCGCCATAAATTTATTGCCTGCACCTTCGCGCAGTGCGGCTAATGCACCGAGTGCCAGCACATCGTTTTCACAAAATAGCGCTTCGATGCGCTGATCGGGCGCTTGCGCGTTTAGGTAATCGGTTAACGCCGTATAGCTACACTCGCGGGCATAAGCGCCTGCCGTCAGCAACACGTCGAGCTGCAAGCCTGCATCGTTCAGCGCGAGCTGAAGGCCCTCCAGACGCAACGTGTGGTGGCTTCTGGTGGCGGGTCCCATCATGTAACCGATGCGCGTATAACCCTGTGCCAGCAGCAGTTCACCCAGCTTTTCGCCCGCATGTAAGCCATCAATGCTGACCACTTCAATGCCAGGCTCATCATTGTTACGGCACACCTGCACTAACGGAATGTGGTGCATCTCGCGCGCAACGGCGATTAATTCATCACTCAGCACCGTGCCGAGGAACAGCATGCCATCAACCTGCAGCTGGTCGGCCAGCGAAAGCACCGCGCGATAATTTTCGCCGCTGCCGATATTCAACAGCAGCGCCATATAACCGCGCTGTTGCAGCTGGCGGGTGACAGTGTCGAGCATCAGCATGGTGTGCGGATTTTTTAGCTCGTCGATCACCACGCCAATAATATGTGTCTTCTTTTGCGACAGGCTGCGTGCCAGCAGGTTAGGGCGATAGCCCAGTTCGCTGGCAATGGCCATGACGCGTTCGCGCGCTTTATCAGAAATTGACGCGCCCGGCGTAAAAGCGCGCGAGACCGTCCATTTCGAGACGCCTGCCAATCGTGCAACGTCGCTGGCGGTGGCTTTGTGTGGTTTTTCGGTTGGTTTACTCATAGCACCTGCGTAGGGGTATTAGCGGAAGACCCCCAGCATTGAACGTTAAAGCCAACGGAAAATAAACACCTGAGCGCACGCATTTGGCGCAAAGCGCGACAAATAATTTTGTTTTTATGATGTTGCGATTATGTTTGATCAGTGCACCCGATTGCAACATTTTTTGCAATCGGGTGCATTGCATTAAGATTTTGTGATCGATTTCGCTGATTTGCACTTTGCCAGATTGACGGGAAAGTCAATATCGCAGACATTTCGCTCAGTTTAACGCGAAAAAATGGCGTTTATACTCATGAGTGCAGGCTTTTTTGCACCCGGTAACAAAGTTAATGTTAGCAGAATAAATACCCTCGAATCTTACTGCCATTCATTTTGCACCCGGGTGCAAAATTAACAGGAGTTGTTATGCTCAACGGTGAAAAGAGTATCCCACGTCCATTGCGCTGGGCCATGATCGGCGGCGGTCGTCTAAGCCAGGTTGGCTATAAACACCGTTCTGGCGCCCTGCGTGATAACACCGCCTATCAAATGGTGGCGAGCGCGTTTGATATTGATGCCGAGCGCGGTCGCGATTTTGGCGTCAATCTCGGCCTGGCGGCAGAACGCTGCTACGACAATTATCAGCAACTGCTGGCCGAAGAGGCGAAGCGGGAAGATGGCGTGGAAGTGGTATCGATTGCCACGCCAAATGGCACTCACTATGAAATCACCAAAGCCGCTCTGAATGCTGGTATTCACGTGATTTGCGAGAAGCCGCTGTTTTTCACCTGTGCCGAAGCGCAGGAAATCAAACAACTGGCCGCGACGAAAGGCTTGATCGTTGGCGTGACGTACGGATTCTCTGGCCATCCGTTGCTGATGCAGATGCGCGCGATGATCGCTAATGGCGAAATTGGTGATGTGCGCATGGTGGAGTTGCAATACACCCACGGCTTTAGCGCTAATGACAGCGCCGACAAGTTCAGCGAAGCACAGAAATGGCGGGTCGATCCCAAAATTGCCGGACCTTCATTTGTCCTTGGGGATATCTCTACTCACACCTTCTACATCTCACAGCTGGTGCTACCGCAGCTGAAAGTGAAATCGCTGCTGTGCGATCGCCAGAGCTTCATTCCGTCGCGCGCACCGCTAGAAGATAACGCGATGGTGTTGATGCATTACGACAACGGTGCGGTAGGGCGCATGTGGGCGTCCTCCATCAACGCCGGCTCGATGGACAGCCAAAGCATTCGGGTGATTGGTTCGCGTGCCAGCCTGGAGTGGAGCGATTACAACCCGGGCGAGCTGAAGTATGAAGTGCAGGGCCAACCGAATCAGATTATGCATCACGGCATGCCGTATCTGCACGAAAGCGCCCTGGCTGATGAACGTCTCGGGGCGCTGCATACCGAAGGGCTGGCGGAATCCTGGGCCAATATCTATCTCAAATTAGCCATCGCCATCAGCGCCACGCAACGCGGCGACCAACAGACGCTCGATAACCTCATCTATCCGGACATCAACGCCGGGATTGAAGGTGTGCGCTGGATCGAAAACTGCGTGCGGTCTGCGGATAACGGCGCGAGCTGGGTTAATTACGAATAAGGAATGCCATGAAACTCTCTTTTTGTACCGATAGCCTGGGTCATCTGCCGTTTGAACAGATGCTGGATAAACTGCTGGAGCTGGGGGTTTACGGCGTTGAAATGACCACCGGTGGCTGGTCCCCGGCACCGCATCTGCGCACCGAAGCGCTGCTGGGGAGCGCGACGCAACGGCAGCAGTTGCTGCAGGCGCTGGAGAGTCGCGGCATGTCAATTGCGGCGCTGAATGTGTCGGGAAATCCGCTCGATCCGGGCGAGTTGGGCAATAAGCACAAGCGCGATACGGAAAACGCGCTGGTTTTGGCCGGTGAATTGGGCGTGAAGAAAATCGTCATGATGAGTGGCCTGCCGCCCGCTAGCCCGCATGACACCATTCCCAACTGGATCACCTACACCGTAAGCTGGCCGCCCACGCTGAAAAACTGCCTCGATTATCAGTGGAATGAAGTGGCAATTCCTTACTGGCAAGGGCTGGTGGAACGTGCCAAAGCCAGCGGCGTCGAAAAGTTTGCACTTGAAAACTTCAGCTCGATGCTGGTGTGGAATCCGGAAACCCTGTTCCGTCTGCGCAATGCGGTGGGCGATATGGTCGGGCTGAATCTCGATCCCAGCCATCTGCTGTGGATGGGAGCCGATCCGATTGCTGCCGCGCGCGCGCTCGGCCCGGCGATTCATCACTGCCACGGCAAGGATGTGCGACTGGAACGTGGGCTGGTGAACATTAACGGCTTACTGGAAACCAAACCGGTGGAAGACGTTGCCAACCGTGCGTGGAACTATGTTGCAGTGGGCTGCGGCCAGGATCTGCAGTGGTGGAAGGAGTTCTTCTCGGTGGTGCGCATGATGGGTTACAACGATTGGGTATCGCTGGAGATGGAAGATCTTACCATGTCGGTGGACGCCGGCATCACCTCATCAATTGCGGCACTCAAGCAAACCCTTAGCCAGTAAGGTGCAATACACGGCGGGTTTGCGCTCGCCGTGTGCTGTACTTCCTCCAGCGCCTGCCTGATAATTCATGCTTATACGAACAATTGAGAGGCAAGCCATGCTGGAAAATCACCCACCGCGCGCTGATATTCGTCTGGAAAATGTACTAGCGGCATTGGGCAATCCGATGCGTATGACGGTAGTCAGTATTCTGGCGGATGGCGGTGAACATACCTGCGGGTCGCTGCTGAAAGGCGTATCGAAATCCACCTTGACCCATCACTGGCGCGTGCTGCGCGAGGGCGGCATTATCTGGCAGAAACCGTCCGGCCGCGAAAACCTGCTGTCGCTGCGACGCGACGATCTCGATGCGCGTTTTCCCGGTTTACTGGATTCGTTATTGAGTGCCACTGAGCAAGATGCGCTCACCACCGCCACGCTGAATGAGTTCCACGTTAAATAACCCGCGCGCGGCCCGCCAGCGTAGCCACCACCATCTGCAACGCCGCAATCACTAATAGCAACATTAGCGGCCACTGCCAGCTGCCGCTGACGTCATGCAGCAGGCCAAAGCACAACGGCCCGAGCGCCGCCAATCCATAACCGACGCATTGCGCCATGCCCGATAATTTCGCGGCCTGCAGATGATCACCGGTGCGCAGATTAAACAGCGTCAGGCAAATCACCATTGACGCTCCCGCCCCCAGCCCCGCCAGAATCAGCCACAGTAGCGCGTAGTTCGGCGCAAGCAGCAACCCTGCTACGGCCGCAAAGATTGCCAGTGACGCGAGAAAACCGATTACGCGCTGATCGCGCATTCTCTTCAAGGCGCTCATGCAGGCCAGATTCGAAACGATCGCCACTATCTGATACACAAACAGCATGCCGCCGGCTTCCAGTTGACTGATGCCGCTGTCTTGCGCGAAAGGGGTGAACCAGCCAATTAAGGTGTAAAACACCAGCGACTGGCAAGCCATAAACAGGGAAACCTGCCAGCCTAATGCGGCGCGCCAGGGCGATCGCGGGAGAGTGGCGCTGGCTGTACCTTTTTTCTGAGTGGCGGGCTTTTTCAAATACGGCAGCCAGGCGAGCAGCGCGACTATCGCCGGAATCAGCCATACCGCCAGCGAAAGACGCCAGCCTGCGCTGCTCAACTCTGCCAGCGGCACGACAACGCCAGACGCGATACTGGCGGTAATCGCCATGGTCATTGCATACAGCCCAATATAACGCGCGGTATGCTCGGTGAAATCACGCTTAATTAGCGGCGGCAGAAGCACATTGGCGGCAGCAATACCGGAGCTGAGAATTACGGTGCCGGCCCACAGGGCATTTTCACTGCCGCTAATGCGCAGCACCGATCCCAGCGTAATCAGCAGCAACGCGCCCCATAAACTGCGCTCCAGACCAAAACGATTGCCGAACCACGCAGCCGGTGGCGCTAAGGTGGCAAACATCAGCAGCGGTAAGAAGTTAATCACCCCCGCCGCGCTGGCGCTCAGGCCAAACGTCAGACGAATATTTTCCAGCACCGGACCGACCGCCGTAATCGGCGTGCGCAAATTGGCCGCCGTCAGCAGCAGCAAAAACAGGAAAAAACCAGAACGACGTAGGGCAGGATTCGCAGATAAAGCGGTATGGGTCATATTTTCGCACCATAACAATGAGGCAGACCAGGTCTGCATATGGTGCGTTGGTTGACGTTAACGCTTACGCAGCGGCGGCAGGCCGCTGAAAGGAGGGCAATATTAACCAGTGAAGTGGCGGATGTACAGCCAAGAAACCTAACGCTAGATAATCTGTAATTTGACACTTACCTTGCGCCATCCGCTATCCGCGTCCACCTTTAGTATTTCCCCCTTTTCCACAAATGGACGAACAATGCTCTGGTTTTGGAACACGCTTATTCTGTTAGCGACCGTGGTGGTGATGGAAATCGTCGCGGCGCTCTCGCATAAATACATCATGCACGGTTGGGGATGGGGTTGGCATGAATCACACCACGAACCGCACAGCGGTAAGTTTGAGCTTAACGATCTCTACGCAGTGGTATTTGCGGTGCTGGCGATTGTGCTGATTTATGTCGGTGTGCAGGGCTTGTGGCCACTTCAGTGGATTGGCGCTGGGATGACCACTTACGGCGCGCTCTATTTCATGGTGCACGATGGTCTGGTACATCAACGCTGGCCGTTTCGCTACATCCCGCGCAAAGGCTATCTCAAGCGCCTGTACATGGCGCACCGCATGCATCATGCGGTACGTGGACGTGAAGGCTGCGTATCATTTGGCTTCCTGTATGCGCCGTCGCTCAGCAAGCTGCAGGCCACGCTGCGCCAGCGCCACGGACGCAAACTCAACGAGGACGTTGCCACAAATCAGCCGGACGCGGCTCAGAACGAGCCACGCGTGAAGTAATGGCGGAACCCGCACCTTTCACCAGCAGCGCCAGTTTCTCCGCCCGGCTGGTGCGCTGCCGAGCATCCCACGCATGTGCACCGGCCTGCTGAACTTTTACCCCAATTTCGCGATAAACGCCGTGTGCGGTGGCAATGGCCCACGCCGAACGCAGCGGCAAACCCGGCAAGCCGGATCGTGCCGAATGATAGTAAGGTTCCGCTTCCGCCACTAAGCGCGCTGCCAGCAATGCCAGCGCGGTACGATGTTGCGGATCGCCAAGCGTTTCGGCACGTAATCCAGCCTGCTCGAGCCAGGTTTGCGGCAGATAGCAGCGGCCGTTTTGCGCATCTTCCACGATATCACGAGCAATGTTAGTCAGCTGAAATGCCAGCCCTAAATCGCAGGCGTGATCCAGCACCGCTTCATCGCGAACGCCCATCACGCGGGCCATCATCAAGCCGACGACGCCCGCGACGTGGTAGCAGTAGCGTAGCGTGTCATCGAAGGTTGCGTAGTGTTCATCGCGGGCATCCATGGCGAAACCCTCCAGATGATCAAACGCCAGCTGCTGAGGCAACTGGTGGATGATCGCCACCTCCTGAAAAGCCTTAAACGCCGGTTCATCCATGTGGGCACCGCTGTAGGCGCGACGCGTTTCAATCTGCAGATGGTGCATGCGTGCCTGCGCATCCTCCACCGCGTGTTGCGTGCCCCCTTCGCCTAGCGTTTGTCCATCAATCACATCATCGCAGTGGCGGCACCACGCATACAGCATCAGCGTGCTGCGGCGCGTTGGTGCATCGAATAATTTAGCGGCGGTGGCGAAACTCTTCGAACCTACCGCCATGGTTTGCGTGACTTGCTCAAGGAGTGGCTGACGGTTCATTGGTGGCGATCCTTCAGCATTAGCTGGGCGGTGGCCTTGGCCGATCCAATCACACCCGGCACGCCCGCGCCGGGATGCGTGCCCGCGCCAACTAAATAAAGATTGCTGATATCAGCATCACGATTGTGCGGACGGAACCAGGCGCTTTGCGTCAAAATCGGTTCCAGCGAAAACGCCGAACCGTGATGGGCATGCAGCGTGTCGCGAAAATCAAACGGGGTAAACATGCGGTGTGTCACCAATTGCTGACGTAGTCCCGGCATATAGTGCTGCTCCAGATAAGCAAAAATTCGATCGCGCAAGCGCGGTCCTTCCTGTTGCCAGTCGATGTCAGCGGTGCCGAGATGCGGCACCGGCGCTAACACATAAAAGCTGCCGCAGCCCGGCGGTGCCAGCGAAGGATCGCTGCTGCAGGGCGCGTGTAAATAGAGCGAAAAATCCTCTGCCAGCTCGCTGCTGTTAAAAATTTCATCGATCAACTCGCGGTAGCGCGGACCAAAACACACCGTGTGATGTGCGAGCTGCGTATGGGGCTGATTCAGGCCAAAATAGAGTACAAACAGCGAGTTGCTCATACGCTTACGCTTCAGCGAGGTCGCCCGCTTGCGGGCGTGCGGATGCTGGCGCAGCAGCGTGTCGTAGGTATGGACCACATCGGCATTTGAGGCCACGGCGGCGGCGGCGAAACGTCTGCCATCCTTGAGCTCAACACCGCTAATCCGGTCACCTGTGGTTTCAAGCTGGCTGACTTCGGCATTCAGCAGCAGTTCGCCGCCGAGATCTTCAAACAGTCGCGCCATGCCTTTGACCAGCGCGCCGGTGCCTCCGCGCGGAAACCACACGCCCCATTCACGCTCGAGCGCATGGATTAAGGTATAGATCGACGAGGTTGCAAAAGGATTACCGCCGACCAGCAATGAGTGAAAGGAAAACGCCTGGCGCAGGTGATCGTCCTGAATAAATTTCGCTACCATGCTGTAAACGCTGCGCCAGGCCTGCAAACGACCCAGCTGCGGGGCGACGCGCAGCATGTCGCGAATATGCAAAAACGGCACCGTGCCGAGTTTCAGATAACCCTCTTTAAACACCTCGCGCGAATAGGCGAGAAACTGGCGATAGCCAGCGACATCCTGCGGGTTGAACGTGGCAATCTGCTGCTCGAGCAGCGGCTGATTGTTATCGTAATCGAGTTGTTTACCATCTTCCCAGCACAGGCGATAGAACGGTGTCACCGGCATCAGTTCGACGTAATCACTGAGCGATTTTCCTGCTAGCGTGAACAACTCTTCAATGGCGCTGGGATCGGTGATCACCGTTGGCCCGGCATCGAAGGTAAAACCTTCATCCTCAAACACATAAGCGCGTCCGCCCGGTTTATCGCGCTGCTCCAGCAAGGTTGTCGGCACGCCCGCGGCTTGCAGGCGAATCGCCAGCGCCAGGCCACCAAAGCCTGCGCCAATCACGTAAGTGCGTTTCATTTTTTCTTCCCTGTATTACCTGAAGTCATCAATAGCGCGCGCAGCGCTTCGCCGATGGGCACCGGCGGTTTGCCGGATAAAATTCGTGCTTTGTCGCGCAGGCGCAGTCGCCCGGCGTAAAAGCGGCTAATCAGTCCGGCGTCGAGCCGGTAGAAACGTTGCATCACGCGCCAGCGCTGCTCGGGACGTCCGGCGAGAAACAGCATGCGATTCAGCAGGCGGAAAAAGCGCTGATCGCGCCACTGCTGACGCGCAAAGCGTTCGATCTGCTGGCTGATCGTGCTGGCGTCGCCGGGCAAGCTGCGGGCAACCCGCTCTGCCAGCGCGACGGCTGACGGCAATGAATAGCCAGTGGTGGCGTGAAATAATCCGGCACGCAGCCCGCTGCTAGGCTGGTCGCGCTGTTGCTGCCAAAACCGATCGATATCACCGCTTAAGGTAATGGGTAACACGCCATGCTCTTCACGCAGCAGCATGCTGAGCTTCCAGCCTTGCTGCGCGGCATAGTCGGCGAGGTGTTGGCGTACACTGTTTTCGTCCAGCGTGGGTTGATTAACGTAGTAGGTGTCTTCAATCAATAGGCGGTCGGCGCTGAGCGGCAGCGTGTAGACGAAACGGTAGCCCGCTTGCTGGTCGACGGTGGCATCCATCAATATTGGCTGCTGCAAACCATGCGGCTGTGCCAGCTGCCACTCTTGTCCGACAAACACCTGATAACCCAGCTGAAGATGCGGCGTTGACTGCAAGCCGCGACCATCGATCACCACCTGCGCATGAAGTTCGCGGCCATCTGCCAGCGTCACCTGCGTAGGTGAAACCACGCTTACCGGCGCGTTACACCACAGATCGTCGCCGATGACGTCTTTCAGCTGGCGAGCAAAATCGCTTGAGAAAATCGAACAATACTCACCGTGCAATGTACGACGCAGCGCGGGAAAACGGACCTGATAACCTGGCCAGCGCACGGAAATTAGCGGTTCCAGCCAACTCAGCTGTTCAGCAGTGAGATCGCTGCGATGAAAGGACCAGGTATGATTTCCCGCCGGATGCGCGTTGCTCTCCAGTAGCAGGCAAGTCAATTGCGGTTGCAGTTGGCGCAGGCGCAGCGCAATCAGGCCATTCGCCAGTCCGGCACCGACCAGAATCACATCGTACTGGGCGTGCATTAGGTGGCCTCCGCGAGCACAACTTGTTGCTGGCATAACGCTTGCTCGACGATATCCGCCGCACGCTGACAGCCGCCTGCGCGCTGCAGCTGCGCCTGAATCGCGGACATGCGTAGCACATAGCGCTCGTCGTTTAGCAGCTGGTGTAAATGACGTTCCAGTTGCGGGACGCGGCTGAAACGTGAAGCGCGGCGGCCCACGCCGTGCCACTCAATGCGCGCCGCCACGCCGGGCTGGTCAAAGGCTATCGGCAGCGCCAGCATTGGCGTGCCGCACTCAAGTGCTTCCAGCGCGCTATTCAAGCCAGCGTGGGTGATAAACAGCTGCGCATGCTGCAATGCCGCGCGCTGATCAACGAAATCGGTCACCCACGCGGCACCGGTCAGCTCAAGTTGGTGCACCTGATGCGCATTCAGGCCGCTGCAATGGGCGATCACCAGCGACAGCCGCTGCTGACGGCACGCCTGTGCCAGACGCAGAAACAGCCGCATACGGTGGCCCTGCAGCGTACCAAGCGAGGCATACACCACCGGCTGGCGTAGCGCTGGCCAGGGCGCATTGAGCGGCGCAGGCGAAATCGGGGCGCGCAGCGGGCCCACCGCATGAAAACAGGCTGGCAAATGTTGACGCGGAAAATCAAACGCGGGCACCATCTGGCTGATTTGCGCCAGCGGCGACAGGCACTGATGCAAACCGCTGCGCTCGGTTAAGTTAAACGCGCGTGCATGTTTGCGGATCACCTCGCCGTGACGCCGCATAATACGATCATAGATATCGCTGCTGGCCTGGAAACGTTTCAGCGCTTTCTCGTCCTGGGCAAAGCGAAAGGGCATGACCGCCAGTGGAATGCCGGCTTCACGATTGACCGGCAACGCGCAGGCCACCGATACAAACGGCAGACGTAAAGCCTCCGCGACCAAACCTCCCGCCGCCTCCATTTCATCCGCGATCACACCATCAATCTTTAATGCCTTTAATACCGCCGGAAGCTCGCGGCACAACATGTCGGTAGTGTTGGCAAGATCCCTGATCACGCGAAACAGCGATAAGCCGCCCGGCGACGCCAGGCGATGCAACACCGGCGCCAGCGATCCGGCAGGATGCGTCTGCTGCCCGACGGCAACAAAATCAATACGTTCGTCGCTGAGCAAGGTGCGCGCATCGGCTTGTTGAATAAACGTGATGCGATGGCCGCGCGCCAGCAACGTTTGTGCCAGCGCCTGCAAGGCGTGAAAGTGGCTGTAAAGCGGCGGCGCAATCACCGCAAAGTGGCCCACGGGCGGAGCCGCGCTCAGTTGAACATCGCCAGCTGTTGATTAAACAGGGCGTGCATATATTGGCGAGTGGCGATGCCGCGATGGCAGGCGCTGGCGAGATGCGCATCAGCGCTGCGCAGGTGATCGCGCAGGCGACGTTCCGCACCATCAGCACCAAGCATTTGTACGAGGGTGGATTTGCCCTGATCCTGATTCACATCTTTTCCAGTGTGTTTGCAGCCATCGGTGAGATCGTCGAGCAACTGAAAAGCTTGACCCAAATCCTGAGCGATGAGGCTGAGACGTTGCCGCACCTGCGGCGCAGCATCAGCGGCAATCGCCGCCATTTGCAGCGTGGCGCGAAACAGCACGCTGGTCTTCAATTCGTTGGTTAGCGCGATGGCTTCCGGGCTGCGGCTCTGCGCGCCTTCATGCAGATCCTGAAATTGCCCTTGCACCAATCCTTGCAGGCCAACGGCGGAGGAGAGTTCAGCAATCGCCTCGGATTTGTGCTGCGCGAGCAAACCGGGTGCAATCGCAATCACTTCAAAAGCGCGGCTAAGCAGGGCGACGGCCGCCAGAATCGCCACGTTTTCACCAAATTCGCGATGCACGGTGGGGCGACCACGCCGCATCTGCGCGTTATCCATTGATGGAATATCATCAAGAATCAGCGATGCTGCGTGCACCATCTCTACCGCGCAGGCGAGATCGAGAAGACCATGTTGAGTCAGCTCGCACCCCATGTCGCGCGCGGCCAGCATCAGTAATAAAGGTCGAATGCGTTTGCCCTGCGCCAAAGTCCCGGCCCGCATGGCGGCACGCACGCGATCGGTAGGCTGACCCGCAGGCAGCAAATGCTCAAGATGTGCCTGTAAATTTTGCTGCAGCTGAAGAAGTTCGCTTTCCTGATGTGCTGTGGTATCGACATGGGCGGTCATCGTGGCTATCCATGGTTGGTGAAATTTTTATGCTTTTTGATTAACCGTAGACTGCGTAAGGTGAGTTCGCCAGCGGGCGCCACGTGGTCGAAAGATTTAGAACGCCCCAAGGGTAGGATTGACTTAAATCTGAGCTGCTTCACGTTATGATCGGTATCGATTATTTTCGTTTATTTCGAATATTGTTTTTTTCGTTTGTTTCGATTACTATTCGCTCATTAAAACCCGTGTTAATCACTCACTGCTAGTTGGAAAACTTATGAAAAACTCAATTCTGGATAACGTGAGCCTCCCGGCTCCGAAGGAGATTGAGGCTGCTTTGCGTGGGCAGAGGGATCTCGCGACTTATCTTTCCACCAAACTGGAAACGCAAAAAATATCCATTCAGGATGTGCATAACGAGACACATTACATCGAACTTCCTACGTCGGCGCTAACGCTGCTGATGTCGGTGTTGGGTGAATTGGCTGTAGGAAATGCAGTTCAGGTGGTTCCTGTACACGCTGAATTAACAACGCAGGAAGCGGCGAATATTTTAAACGTTTCACGTCCACATCTGGTGAAGCTATTAGAAGAAGGTCAGATTCCATACCATAAAACAGGTCGCCATCGTCGCGTACTCTTCGCTGATCTTATGAATTTCAAAGAAAAACGCGCCCAAGAGAGCAATGATGCAATGCAAGCGTTGGCTGACCAGGGCCAGGAACTTAATTTTTACTAATGAACCATTCACCTTTTGCCGTCGTGTTGGATGCATGTGTTTTATATCCATCCACGTTGCGTGATGTATTGATTCGTCTTGGTTTGACGGGGCTTTACCAACCGAAATGGACCTCAATTATTCAGAATGAATGGCAGCGTAATTTACGCGCAAATCGACCTGAAATAACTTATGAGCAGCTTGCTCGTACTGAGGCGTTGATGAATAAAGCGCTTCCGGATGCCATGGTATCTGGATTTGAGCCGCTAATTCCAGGCATCACACTGCCCGATCCGAATGACCGCCATGTGGTAGCGACCGCTATCAGGTGTAAGGCTGAAATCATTGTCACGATAAATTTAAAAGATTTTCCAGCAGATTTGATGACAGAATTTCACATTGAAGCCCTTCATCCTGACGAGTTTATAATGGATCTTTTCGACTTAAATCAGGCGTTGGTATTGCAAGCAGTGAATGCTCAGCGCGCATGCTTTAAAAATCCTGAAATGTGTGTGAGCGATTATCTTGGTTCTCTTTTACGACAAGGTTTACCTATGACAGTAAGTGCTTTAGACAAGTTTCGCTTTCTAATTTAACCTCGTTGATTTTGTATTTTTATTAATATTTGGGGCTGTTGCCATAAAATTAAGCAAGATTTCGAGCAGGAAAACCTTGTGCGCTACCTAAACCATGGATACTAACTGTCATTTTTCTCATTCCACGCGATTTATCATTTCCCCTTTTCAGTGTGATCGTATTAGCGAAAAAAGTAACAGCTGCGCCGTAACATAAATAACTCCGTTAGGCTGGTGGCAAATAAATACACCTAATGGAAAATATAATGACAACTTCACAACCTGCTATTTTGATAATTCAGCCGCTGATGCCACAGCTGGATGAAAAGCTAACCCAGCATTTTCACTGCTATCGTTTATATGAACAGCCCGATCCGGCGGTATTTATTGCGCGGCACGGCACAGCGATTAAGGCGATTGTCACGCGTGGCGACGTTGGGGTTGAGACTGCACTGCTGGAGCAGCTGCCAGAGTGTAAAGCGATTGCGGTATTTGGCGTGGGTACCGATCGTATCGACCTTAATTATGCTGCGGCGCATGATATTCAGATCAGTATTACGCGCGATATCCTCACCGATGACGTTGCGGATTTAGCTCTGACTTTGACGCTGGCATTTTCTCGCAATCTGGTGGCTTACCATCAATTTGCGCAGTCGGGTGCCTGGGAAAACAATGCGGTAGCGCTCTCCAGTCGCGCCAGCGGGAAAAGAATCGGTATTGCTGGCTTGGGTGCAATTGGATTAGCCATTGCCCGCCGAGCCGAAGCCTTTGGCATGCAGGTGGCTTATACCGCGCGCACGGCGAAAGAGGTAAGTTATAAGCGTTGCGACAACATTGAGCAGCTGGCAGCATTTAGCGATTTTCTGGTGCTGGCGTTGCCGGGCAGCGCGGAAAACCTGCAATTAGTCGATGCAAAAGTACTGACAGCGCTGGGTAGAGAGGGCGTGCTGATCAATATCGCGCGCGGCACGGTCATCAATGAAGCGGACCTGATCGCTGCCTTACAGCAGGGAACCATTAAAGGTGCGGCGTTGGATGTCTATCCGCAAGAACCGATTATTAATCCGGCGCTGCGTCAATTGGATAATGTGCTATTAACTCCCCATATTGCCAGCGCAACCCATGAAACACGTGCGCAAATGACCAATAATGTACTGGAGAATTTGCTGGCCTATTTCGCTGATGGGAAGATTCTGACAGCGGTATAATTATGATGTCGGTATTCAGATGAAATTCTTATAACCTGAGCCACAATCCTTATTAAGATATCGCAAATCTCATCTGTTTGGGCTGTTATGCTATTGGTACTTTATTCAGGAGCCCATTATGACAGCACAAAAAATTGCAATTATTGGCGGCGGCGTTATCGGTTTAGCGGTGGCGCGCGCTTTAGCCTTGCAGGGCATTGAAGTCACAATATTCGAACAGCAGCATATCGGTGCAGGAACCAGCAGCACCACGTTCGCCTGGGTTAACTCCAACGGCAAACAGCCGCACAGTTATCACCAGCTTAATGCGCTATCAATGGAAGAGCACCGCAAACTGCAACAGGCGCAGCCGAACGGTTTGCGCTGGCTGGAGACCGGCGGCACCTGGGAGTGGGCCGCGCAGGGCGATGCGCAGCAGCGCTTACTGCAGCGCGCAACGTCGCTGCAGTCGCTTGGCTATGCGGCGCGTGAAGCTTCGCCAGCTGATGTGCTGCGCGATATTCCTGAGCTGCGCGCGCAAGCGATTAGCGGCAGCGTGTGGCATTTCCCCAGCGAATCGGTGTTGCATCCCGCAATTTATCTGGCGCGTTTATGGTCAGAGGCTAAAGCGCATGGCGCGGTGCTGTATCAGCAACAGCGCATCATCAGCATCAGCGAGAGTGCTACGCAAGTTACCCTCCAACTTGAAAACGGCGAGCAGTGGCAGGGCGATCGTCTGGTGCTGGCCACCGGGCGTTGGGCCAATCAGCTGTTGAATTCACTTGGCCTCAATCTGGCGCTGCTGGATACCAGCAAACCCAACGCGGTGGCCTGCAGCTTCCTGGTGCGTACCGCGCCGCAACCGCTGTCGCTGCACGCCAATCTTATCTCGCCGCAACTTAACGTGCGCCCGGATGGCGGCGGACGTTTGCTGCTGCAAGCGCTCGAGCTGGATCATCTGGCCGATTCCGCCGCACCACCATCCCTCCACAGCGATATCGCCGGGCAGTTCCGCGAACGTTATCACGCGTTGTTTGACAATGCTGGCGAGTTGCAGATTGAACAGATCGTGGTGGGGCAACGTGCGCGACCTGCAGATGGTTTGCCCGCGCTGGGTTATGTGACGCCGCATCAGCGCGTGTATGTGGCGGTGACGCACAGCGGAATCACGCTTTCGCCGCTGATTGGCAAGCTGGTGGCTGAGGAGTTGGTCAAGGATGTGGCGAGTGAATTACTGAGTGACTTCCGCCCGCAGCGTCTGTTGGGGAAAAGTGTGGAAGAATTCGCACCGATCAAACGGAATTTCCCGGCGGCACAGTAAAGCCATTTTCTTTTAAAATGATATTTTTATGCCAATTTTGTGTGGCTGAACGCGTTAAGTTGTTACTAATATGTTATTGGTAATGACATTAACTTCTCTTTTAACGCACACGGAGCAAGCATGAAAATTGGCATTGTGGGTTACGGCACCGGCGGCAAAAATTTCCACGCCCCCTTTATCACGGCAGCAAAAGGGCTTGAGCTGGCGGGGATTGTCGCCCGCGCACCGGCAACCATTGCGAAAGTGAAAGCGGATTTCCCCGATGTGCCGATTTACGCCAGCCTGACCGAAATGCTGGCAGCGGGGGTAGATATCGTCACCATCACTACGCCGCCGCAAACCCGCCGAGAGTTGGTGCTGGAAGCGATCGATGCAGGCGTGGCGGTGATTGCCGATAAACCCTTTGCGCCGGATGCCAAAACCGGCCGTGAGCTGGCTGCGGCGGCGCAGGAGAAAGGCGTGGTGCTAGGGGTTTATCACAACCGTCGCTTTGATGCAGATATCCAGACGCTGAAGAAACTGATCGAGCAGCAACGCCTGGGCAAAGTATGGCGTTTGCATAATCGTATGGATCTCGACGAACCGGAAACGCTGGAAGGCGGCCCCAACGGCGGTTTGCTGCGTGATATGGGAAGTCATCTGGTCGATCAGGCGTTATGGCTGCTGGGCCCGGTTAGCAGCGTGTACGCACAACTGGACATTATTGAGGTGGATGAAGGTCCAACCGACGCCAGCTTCTTCATCACACTCACGCATAAAAATGGCAGCCATTCCTATGTTTCATCCAGCAAGGTGAATCATCTTGTAGCGCGTGAGTTGCGCGTTTACGGCGAGAAGGGCAGCTATCTTTCTCAAGGCACCGATGTACAGGCGCAGGCGATTTTTGCCGGTAAGCGCCCAGCGGATGATTTGGCCAACTGGGGCTTCGAGCAACGCGACCGTTGGGGCACTTTACACCACGCAGAGGGCGACGAAGCTGTGCCGTCGGAGCAGGGCGCCTATCACGCCTACTATGAAGCCTTTGCCGAAGCGGTGCGCAACGGTAACGAACCGCCGGTGACCGCCAAACAAGCCATTGACGTATTGGCGGTACTGGATGCCGCCTTTATCAGCTCGCGGGAAAATCGCGTGGTGACCATCGATTAACCTGATATTCGGTTCATCGGTCGCCATGAATGGCATAATGCCGATTAGTTCAGCGCTGAGCGACTTTCGTTCGCCATCGACTGGAGTAGTTTCAGCTATGTCGTGCGGCGACCGAGCAGAGGTCGCCTGGCCGCGCCCTCTGCACTCCCCGGCCCTGCGCCAGCCCATCCCGCCGCTTCGCGGTGCCTTCGATCCCTCGCGATTCCTGACGGACCGGCGGCGATTCGCTCCTGCTCAGCGCCGCCTCTCGCCGCATCCCTGCGGCTCGCCCTGGAATCCCTCACTCGCTCAGCGGGCTGGGATGTCGCCTCAACACCCGCGCTGCAGCATCAATGCGTTTTTCTAAATCACCATCGGTATAACGCCTGTAGGGTCGCCATTCATGGCGACCAGGTAACTTTATATGCAGCAGGCAGATCAATCAGCACGCCTATTCTCCTCGCCTGTTAGAATGACCGTCGTTCAGAAGTAAAACGATGAGGTTTAGTTGTGTCGACGTTAGTGTTTAGAGAAGCGAAGCGGGCAGATGTGGATCGTTGTTACGCGATTGAAATTGAAGCCTATGAAGGTGATGAGGCGGCAACGCCCGAGAAAATAGCTACCCGCATCGCGCAATATCCACAGGGCTTTTTGTGCCTGGAAGCAGACGGTGAAGTCATCGGTTTTATCAATGCGGGTTGTGCGTGGGACGTGGTGATGTCGGATGAGGATTTCAAAGAGCTTATCGGCCACGATCCTGCGGCACCCAATGCGGTGATTATGTCAGTAGTGCTCGATCCTGCTTTCCAGGGCAAAGGCTATGCGTCGCTGCTGATGCGCCAGTTTATTGAGCGCATGAAGCTGATGAACAAGCAAACCATTCACCTCATGTGTAAAACCCAGCACGTTGAGCTGTATAAAAAGTGGGGATATCAATACATCAAACCGTCCGAGTCCGATCATGGCGGAATGGAGTGGCACGAGATGCTAATGACGCTGTAATTATTCCAGTGCGCACCCGGCTAAACCGTCAGGTGCGTCATACGTGCCAAGTTTGATGCGCAAAATGCGCATCTAGGCCGCGACACCTTTCGGTTGGTCCGACATATGTCCCGCCCATAAACTCGCCACCCATTTCACGCCTTTAGCGGTGAAACGTGCCTGCGAAAACGCATGCTGATTTTCGCCGCGGCCGGATCGCAGCGTAAAATAACCCGCCTGCATATGATGCTGCTGTGGTGCCAGCGTGCCTTTTTCACGGTACATAATGTTGCGCGCTAAGAGAAATTCACGAAACTCCGTTTCCTTCACTTTCAGCATTTTGCACAACTGACGAAAGCCGAGCGAGTCTTCAACTTCGACAAAGCGGTCAAAGAATTCAGCCTTAGGCGTAGATAACGCAAGTTGCTGTTCGGCAGCGCGACGCTGTTCAAACTGTTCCGCCCAGGCGCGGGCCGCTTCGGCCGGATTGGTGAAATCGGGCAGATGAGTAAATTGTTCACGCTGCTGCCAAAGATCGAGTATTTCCGCAGTAAAACCGGGCGAGAGTCGCGCCACGGCTAACAATGAGTCCCGCTTATTGAGCTGCAACTCCTGCCGCATTTCACCCAGATGCTCATAATGATTAACCGTCAGCGGCTGGGAAAGACGCTGGGCGGTTTCCAGGCTTTTAATCAGGCGTTTCACTTCACCGTGTGTGATGCCTATGACCCTGGCAATTTCACGACTGCCCATCAACAAGGATGTATTCAAAGCAGACAGACTTTCGGTTGAGATCATCATCATTATCACCTCTTGCAGACTCACTTAGCCCTTTGGCTGTTGAATTAGTATACGCATTACTGTTTATATATCCAGTATTAATTTTAACCGTTCTTGTAAGATGTTCGGCTTTGCGTAACGTTTCACAAACCAGGGGCGCGGCGACCCCACAGTTCTACGTATTCTCTTAAAGTGACGCTTAACCCGTTTATTAAATTGTCGTTCCGGGTGCTGTTTGTTAATTTTGTCTCAATTTTCCGGGCTTTTATCAGCTATCTACGACCCTTTGCCGTAGGGCTGATGCACGCCTTTTTTTAACAGCAATGATTAAGTCACTAGCGGCCGTGCTGCTGGAGAAACCATGAAAAAGAATAAATTCAAAACCCATCTGGTCTCATTAGGTTTACTGGCAGAGAAAAAGCTTACCAAACGCAGAACGCTACCTGACTACAATCCGGCTGCGGAGCAGGATATCAATTTGCTGCCGCGCCAGACGGCACCTGCCGCCATACCGCGTCAGATTTGGATGTATTGGGAAAGTGAAACGTTGCCGGCGGAAGTGCAGATTTTTGTCGATAAAATCGTGCGCGAAAATCCCGGCTATCAGGTTACGGTGATTAATAACCTGAATATTCAGGACTACCTGCCGGGTTTACACTTCGTGCATCAGGATATGCGACCTTCACACAAAAGTGATGTCATCAGGCTGGAACTGCTGCATCGCTACGGCGGGATCTGGATGGATGCCACCATTATTCTCAATCGCACCATGGATGAGTTGCTGGCGGTGAACAGCGCGGATCGTTATGACCTGATCGCGTTTTATCGCGACAGCTCCACGCTGGATAAAGCCTATCCGGTGATTGAATCCTGGTTTCTTGCCGCGCCGAAAAATAACGCCTTTATAGCGCGCTGGCTGCACTTCTTCCGCCCGATTGTGGAAGTCGGTGCCGATGAGTTTTTCCGTCGTCTGCTCGCGCTGCCTGATTACGAAACCATTGTGCAGGGCATTACGCCGCCCGATTATCTGGTGGTGTATATCGCACAGCAGCAGGCGTTACGCGAAAACAATCAATACAACTTCTATCTGCGGAAATGCGAAGCCAGCGCGTTGCTTTATCAGAGCCTGGTGGAGTGGCGTCCGGTTAAATTGAGCCGCATGTTGATGGTGGATCGTTTGCCTGCGGTGCTGCCGCCGCTGACCAAATTGACGGGGTTTGATCGTAAATATCTCGACACTAACCTGAAATATGGCGTGGTGAACAAAGATAGCTTGCTGGGACAGATCTTGTTGACCCGCCAGCAGGGCGCTCGCCCGCAAACACCGATTCCGGCGCTGACGGGCAAGGCGTAGTCGATTAGGGTTTGATCAGCTGTTGCAGTGCCGTGGCGCTGTTTTCATCGTCCGGCACATACACCAACAGTCGATCGCCGTTGCGCGACGCCGACCACCAGTTATTTTGCCGCAGCGTGAGTTCACCCACTTCCGCGCGGTAGAAACGTTTCACCCGGTTCTCCACCTGGCCCAATTCATAGCGCTGCCAGGTGTGGGCAAACTCATCTGAGCTATTCAATAAGCGGGCAAGATAGCTTTCCCAGTGTGGATCGCCAAGGTGCTCGCCCATCTGCCCACGAAACATCGCCACCATTTGCGGCATCACTTCATCCCAGTCACTAATGACGTTACGCCATATCGGATGGTTGAACGCCAGCCAGATGCAGTTGCGATCTTCCGGCGCGATTTCGGCCAGGTCGACGCCCATCAGCGCACACCATGCAGCGTTGTAGCCAAGGATATCGAAGCGCGGCGTCTCAATAATGGCGGGCAACTGGATGGCGTCGAGCATTTGCTGATTATGTGCGGCGATTTTGCAGCAGGCTGCCGCAACGCGCACCGACGGCAACGAATGCCCGGCGAGCGAAAACAGGTGCTGGGTTTCCACATCATTGCACTGCAACGCGGCTGCAATCGCCGTCAGGGTTTTCGGCGAGGCCTTAATATCCCGCCCCTGTTCCAGCCACGTATACCAGGTGACGCCAACATCCGCTAACTGCGCGACCTCTTCACGTCGCAAACCTGGCGTGCGGCGATGGCGCATGCGCGGCAAACCTAGACGATTAGGGTCAAGGTTTTCGCGCCGCGTGCGCAGAAAAGTCCCCAGTAATTTGCGGTTGTTATGTTCGGCGCTAACAGGCGCGGATGCCAGGCTCATAAACAGATCCTTAGACGAAGCGGGTAGTATTTATACCATGATAAACAAGAACTGGTACCCGTTTAACGGTTAGGTGATGCTATGTGGTATAGCAACCAAAAACAAGGGTAAAACCGATGCAAACATCGCAACTACAACGCACAGGATTGATGGTCCTGCTTGCCGGGCAACTGCTGCCCATGATCGATTTTTCAATTGTTAACGTGGCGTTGGACGCGATGGCCCACACGCTACAGGCCACTGCGATTGAGCTGGCGTTAATCGTTGCGGTATACGGCATTGCCTTTGCCATCTGTCTGGCAATGGGCGGACGTCTGGGTGATAACTACGGACGCCGTCGCGTATTCCTCGCGGGAGTATGGATCTTTGGTATTGCATCTTTATTATGCGGCATCGCTAACAGCGTCAGTCTGTTGATGTTTGCCCGTGCGCTACAGGGCGTGGGCGCAGCCTTTATCGTGCCGCAAATCCTCGCTACGCTGCACATCACGCTAAAGGGCAGAGCGCACGCGCGCGCAATCGGGTTGTACGGTGGGATTGGCGGACTGGCATTTATCATCGGTCAGGTGCTGGGCGGTTTTCTTATCAAAGCCGACATTGGCGGTTACGGCTGGCGCAGCGTGTTCCTGATTAATCTGCCGATCTGCCTGTTTGTGTTGATCACCGCGCGCCGCTTTGTGCCGGAAACCCAGAACACCCAGCGAGTGCCGGTAGATGTTAGCGGCACATTGCTGCTGGCGGGCGCGATTGGTTGTCTGATGCTGGCCCTGGCGCTGGGTCCGCTGCTGCACTGGTCGTGGCCGTGCATTTTGCTGCTGGTACTGTTCCCGCTGTTTCTGCATCGTCTGCGCCAGAGTTCGCTGCGCCTGGAAGCGGCACAAGGAGCGCCGCTGCTGCCACCTTCTTTGCTGCGTCTGCCAAGCGTGCGTTTTGGTTTAACCCTGGCGGTGCTGTTCTTCTCCTGCTGGAGCGGCTTTATGTTCTCAGTGGCGTTGACGTTGCAGGCCGGATTAGGGCTGACGGCGTTCCAGTCGGGTAACGCGTTTATTGCGCTTGGCGTAGCGTATTTTATTGGCGCGATGCAATCGACGCGTGTCGTCGAGCGTTTGGGCAAGCGTGCAACCTTGTTGATGGGCTGCGGCATTCAGATGGTTGGCCTGCTGGTGCTGATCGCTACGCTACAACTCGCCTGGCCGCAGGTCGGCATTTTCACGCTGATTCCCGCCACGGTGCTGATTGGTTTTGGCCAGTCGTTTATCGTCAGTACCTTCTATCGCATCGGCATGAGCGGCGTGCCGCATCACCAGGCGGGTGCCGGCAGCGCGGTGCTTTCTACCGTCCAGCAATCGGCGCTGGGTTTAGGTCCGATGCTGCTCGGCGGGGTCTTCACGCAGATCTACGCGCACGGTAATCATCTGACGGCGATTACCGGCACGCTCGGCGTAGAACTGGGGATGATGGCGCTGCTGGTGATTTTCACCAGCCTTAATCGCCGCACTTTTCAGCCGGTAACGGCGGAAGGGTAAAGGTATTTTGCACTCACCTAAGTTCTGGTCGCCATAAATGGCGATCCTACCGAGTCAGCACCCGTATGTTGTAGGGTGCGCATTTATGCGCACCTGGAAACGATAAAATTAAGACTCACCTAATCTCAGTCCGGTCTCCGCATCAAACAAATGAATCTTCTCGGCGTTAAAGCCCAGCATAATGCTGTCGCCGCTCACCGCTGCATGGCGACCGGCGATCTGCATATGCAACGCCTGACCGTGCCATTCAAGATGCAACAAGGTTGATTCACCGGTGATCTCCACCACTTTCACCTGCGCCGCTGCGTTGCTGCGGGTTTCCAGCAAATCGTGTGGACGCACGCCGAGCGTCACTGCTGCGCCTGCACGCTCGCGCGCCGCCGCTTGCCAGCGCGTGGGCAGCGGTTGCCACAGATCCTGGCACTGCACGCCGGGCACGCCATCACGCGTGATCAGCTGCGCCGGTAATAGGTTCATTGGCGGTGAGCCGATAAAGCGCGCAACAAAGGTATCGGCCGGACGATCGTAAATCGCCAGCGGCGCGCCTTGCTGCACAATGCGGCCATCCTTCATCACCACGATTTGGTCGGCGAGCGTCATCGCCTCCACCTGGTCGTGCGTCACGTAAACCATGGTGGTTTTGAAACGCTGATGCAGCGATTTGATCTCGGCGCGCAGCTCCATGCGCAGCTGGGCATCAAGGTTCGATAGTGGTTCATCGAACAGAAACACTTTGGGATTCCGCACCATCGCGCGGCCCATCGCGACACGCTGGCGCTGCCCGCCTGATAAGGCGCGAGGATAGCGCTGCAGCAGCTTGTCGATGCCGAGAATCCCGGCGATGCGCGCAATTTTGCTCTGCTGCTCCTCGCGCTTCACTTTCTTCACCTGCATATGAAACGCGAGGTTTTCCGCTACCGTTAAGTGCGGATAGAGCGCATAGCTCTGAAAGACCATGGCGATATCGCGATCGGCCGGATCGCGATCGTTGATCTGCACCTTATCCATCAAAATCGCGCCGTCCGACAGGCTTTCCAGCCCGGCCAGCAGACGTAACAGCGTGGATTTGCCACAGCCGGATGGGCCGAACAAAACGGTAAAACTGCCGTCAGGAATGGTGAGATCGAGCGGATGCAGCACCGACTGTTTTGCGTAGCGTTTGGCCACTTTTACGAGTTCAACACTGGCCATAAATTAACACTCCTGAGAAAGTTGCAGTTGATGCCAGTCGGGATAGCGACGCGGCAGTGTGCTGATGGCCAGCGACGCCACCGCAATGCCCCATTGCAAAGCCGTATTAAGATCTTGCTGATGCAGCAGGGCGGTGAGAAATCCGGCATTAAAGCTGTCGCCTGCACCGATGGTATCCACCACCGTCACCGCACGCGCAGGCTGACTCACGGCACGTTCAGTTTGCCAGCAGCTGGCCCCCTGCGGGCCGCATTTCACCACGCAGCCGCCGCGTCCGCTCAGCTGCTGCGCCAGCCATTGCGCACTTTGCGTCAGATTCTCTGCCGCCGCCAATCCGCGTGTTTCCACTTCATTGAGCAGCAGCCAGTCGCACAGCGGCAGCCACTGCATCACCTGCTGGCGCACCTCGTCGCTCCAGCCTTGCGGTGGCCAACCGGTATCAACGGCGGTGATAAAGCCGCGTTGCTGCAGTTCGCCAAGCAGCGCGGGATATTCGTCATACAAGTGCAGACACAAGAAGGTACCGCACAGCAGCACGATATCGCCGTCAGCCGCGGTAGTGGGCAGCTGATCCAGCACATCCTGCGCGCTGAGTTTCACGATATGCCCGAGATTGCTGAGGAAAGAGCGTTCATGATCCGAATGCGTGACGCCAACCGTGAGTGAGGTTTCACAGCTGTAGCGCGTCCAGTGCGCGGCGCTGTGGGGAAAATGGCTCGCCAGCCAGGCGCTTAGGCCATCGTTGCCCTGATTGGCCACCGCGCGATGGCGCACCTGCATCGCTTCCAGTGCCAGCGCGCAGTTGCCGGCCGATCCGCCAGGGCGCAGCTCGCTGTGATTGAGCATCACTTCGGTGCCGCGCTGCGGCCAGCTATCCAGCGTGCCCATGATCAAATCGACATTAATGTTACCCACCACGTAGAGCGTGGCGGTGAGTTTATGTTCCATCATCCTTTACTCCCGCCACTGGCAAGGCCGCTGACCAGCGTCTTTTGCAGCCAGATGGCAATAAACAGCGGTGGCACAGAGGCCAGAATGCCAACGGCGGCGATCAAGCCGTCATCGGTGGCGCGACCGGCAGTGAATCCGGCAATGGTGACCGGCAAGGTTTGTGCTGCGATGTTGCTGGTGAACAGCAGCGCGTAGAAAAATTCGTCCCACGCCAGCAGCCAGCCAAACAGCGCCGCGGCGCCCAGCACCGGCTTGGCCAGCGGTAGCGTGATGCGCAGCAGAACCTGCCAGACGCGCAAACCATCCAGCCGTGCCGCCTGCTCAATATCCTGCGGCAGCGTATCGAACTGGTTTTTCAGCATCCAGGTCAGGAACGGCAGAATCAGCGAGCAGTAAACGATGATCAGCCCAGGCCGCGTGTTCAACAGATCAAACTGCTGTAACAGGAAGTAGAGCGGCAACACAAACGCCACCGGTGGCACCATATAGATAGCCAGCGAAGCGAACAGCCAGCCGTCGCGACCGCGATAACGTGAGAAGCTGAACGCTGCCGGAATGGCCAGCAACAAGCAGATCAGGGTCGCGCCGGTGGCCACCAGCAAACTGTTCCCCAGCGCATGCAGGAACAGCACGCCAGGCTGGCCAGGTTCCAGCGACAGCAGTTTGCCGTAGCGGGTGAAATCCCACTGGCGCGGCAGCCACTCCAGCGGCACGCGGGTAAGATCGCTGGCGGCGCTGACGCTCATCAAAAACAGCCAACCCATTGGCGCCAGCACTGAAAACGCCACCAGCAGTGCGGCAGCATATTTGCCGACATGACGTAATTTAAGCTTCATGCGCGCTTCCTTTGCGGCGCTGCCGCCACAGTAACAGCATGTAAAGCGTGATCAGCACCGCGCACAGCAAGGTCATCAACATCGCATAGGCCGCACCGCTGCCGGCACGCAGATAGCTGAATGACTCCTGATAAACGTAGAAACTGAGGGTTTTGGTGCTATCAACCGGGCCGCCACGCGTCATCACATAAATGATGTCGAAGATTTTGAAGGCGTCGATGGTACGTAGCACCAATGCCACGCTGAGCGGACCGACAATCGCCGGGAAGGTGATGGCACGAAAACGGCGCCATGCCGATGCCCCATCCAGCCGCGCGGCTTCGAACAGGTCGTCCGGTATGGATTGCAGCGCTGCCAGTACCAGCAAGGTCACCAGCGGATAGTTTTTCCAGATATCGGCAAACATCACTGCATTGAGCGCCGAATCGGGCGAGCCCAGCCAGCTGCGATAGCCGTCAATGACGCCGAGTTGCGTCAGCAGGGCGTTGATACTGCCGTAATCTGGGTTGAAATTCAGGCGCCACATCATGGCGTTAACGATGGTTGGCAGTGCCCACGGCAGAATCACCAGCACGCGCAGCACGTTGCGTCCGGCGAATTTCTGATTCAGCAACAGTGCCACCAGCACGCCAATCACCCCCTCAATCGCCACCGACACCACGGTGAAATAGAGCGTGCGCCACAGTGAACTGCGAAAATCTTCATCGGTAATGGCGAACAGGTAGTTTTCCAGACCAATCCAGCCCGGCGCATCACCGCTGCCAATTAAGGCCGCATCGGTGAAGCTCAGCCAGATGGTGCGTAACAGCGGCCATGCGGTGAGTAACAGCATCACCAACAGCATGGGTGCCAGCAGCACCCATGCCTGCCGTTGTTCGCGTTGACGCAAACTCAGCATTGTTGCCCCTTAGCGCAGACGCGCCGCACTCTTATCTACCGCCTGCAGCGCGGCATCTGGCGTCGCGCTGCCGACCAGCACCTGCTGCAACTGCTGCTGCAGGGTATTGGAGAGGCGTGAATAATCGGCGGTTTCCGGACGCGACAGCATCACGTTGAGCGACTTATCCGCGGCGGCGATCAGGCTTTCCTGATTTTTCAGCACCGCCGGATCCTGATACGAACTTTTCCAGATGGGCAGACTCAGCGTGGCGTATTTGTTCTGCACCGGCTGTGAGGTCATGTAGCTAATGTATTGCCATGCCTGATCTGCATGTGTGCTGCCTTTGGTGATGCCGAGGCCCATCGAACCGTTTACCGCACCAAATTTGCCTGGCGCGTCGCCCGGCGCTGGAACGATACCCACCTGGCCGGCGACCTTACTCTGTTTCGGATCGTTGGCCATGTTGTACATGTAGGTCCAGTTGAGCGCGAAGGCCGCATCACCGTTGGAGAAGGCTTTACGCACGTCCTCTTCCAGATACTCGCGCGAGGCCGGATTGCTCAAGCCTTCATCCAGCGAGCTTTTCATCAGCTTGACCGCTTGCAGCGAGGCAGGTGAGGAAAAATCGAGTTTGTCGTTGTTATAGAATTTGCCGCCGAAGCCGGATACCAACGTGGTGTAATCACACACCAGCGCTTCTGCCTGCGACCAGCTCCACACCAGCGGATATTTGACGATATTTTTCTGCTTGATGATGCGCGCATCGTCCATCACCTGCTGCCAGGTTTGTGGCGGCGTGGTGATACCGGCTTTTTCCAGCATCGCTTTGTTGTAATAGAGATATTTGGTATCAAGGATCCACGGCATGCCGAGGGTTTTACCTTTGAACTGCACGGTGTTCATCGCGCCAGGAAAAATCTGCCCTTTTTCGTCGGCACTGATACGGCTGCTAACATCCTGCAGCAGATCAAACTTGGTGAATTCCGCCGGCCAGATGGCGTCAAACAGCACCACATCGTAGCCGTTACCGCCTGCACCACGCGCTGCGACAATTTTGTCGTGCAGGGCTTCGTACGGCACAAACTCAAGATTAACCTGCACGTCCGGGTGCGCTTTCTGAAACTCCTGCGTCATCGCGCGAATATCATTTTCGCTGTACGCCGCCTGCGTCATAAACAGCGCATTTAACGTGGTTGCCGCCGCCGCGCTGCCAACGCTGGCTAACAGAACCGCTGCAAAACAACCTTTTATGACTGGATTGAATCGGATTTTCATGGTGTTTCCGCCTTGAAGCTAATGGAAAGCAATTTATTAAATCAATTTGATGGATTTAATAATGCGCACAGGTTGTCAGATTGCTGCAGCTGACATCGGGTAGCTAAAGCAATTGACGTGCCAGGGCATAAATCTCGAATGCCGCTGGACACTTTTTGGCACAGATTTTTGTGGCTGTCAGGTAAACAGGTTGTAAATTGTGTGGCCGATCATAGATATTCAGGCGGGTATAAATGAGGGCAAGCCTAAGAGGTCGCAATAACTCTTTTCAGGATGCATGGTTTTGGTGCAGATGCATTGTGCATTGCGACATTAACGCGCATGGCACAATGGCAAAATAACGTCATAAGGCCAGATGGACCCCTTTCGCTTATCACCGCACCAGGTCATTTCGTATAAAGGGTTAACGATAGGTCATGGTAAATGACGCCGTGGCGCTCACCGAGCCTGACTGGGCATTCGCTGAGGTCATGTAATATGCGGCTTTAAAGGGAATATGAACGACCTCCCCTGGCGAGGTTGTCGTGCCGTACTTAATGAGCCTGCCGAATTGAACGGGCATATCGTTATATTTCAGCTGAATGCCCAGACCTTTTGCTGTCGAGCTGCTGTTTAACCCCAATACTCCGTTGGCAGGATCGGCAAGCGGGCTGACGTTATCCAGCGTCACATTTACTGCGGTCTGTTCACTGCAGATAAGCGGTATGGAAAACGTCACCGGATTTTGGGTGCTGCCCACGCCGTTAAACTTCGGCAACAGCGCAATCCCCATATTAATATTCAAATTTTTATCTTCTATCTGACAGGATGCGGTGCTGATATTCATCGGCGAAAATATATATTTATAAAGCGGCAGGCGTGTAATGTTATTACTGACCGGCGTGCTGTATTCCATATTTAGCGTCAGCGCGGGTATTGAGCCCGTCGCCGGGGTGGTGCTAGTTTTGATCAGCTCAAAGGTATCCGTGAACGTTGATACGCCATTCTGGAGGATCCCTCGCCTCCAGCTCGCGTTATTAAGGTTCATTCGTGAGACAAACTCGCTGGTTCCCGTGGTGCTGGAAAAGTTCTTCCAGCGGATGCCAATGCCCTGAACCTCTGTCGCCCGCACGTTGGCCAGCGGCGAGGTGCCATAATCCGCATTCGACCCAGAGAGCTGAATAAACCACGAGCCATCGTAGCCAATTACCTGTCCCTCAGGATCACATTGCATGGGATTACTGGTGGTTATGGTTGCTAATACTGTCCCAACGGGCGCATCCCGCTGAACAACAATATTGTTATCAAAGTTGATCGATACGTCGTTTGCAGAACACAGCGCAAAGGCATTTAGAGAGATAGCGCTACCCATAGCAGCCGTCGAAATTTTAAATACATTGGACATCTTATGTTCCTTCATTATAGGCGAGGCGTAGGCCTTCTCTCGCAAAAGTAATAGTGCGAATCAACGCAATGAGAAATTTAACGACAAGCTGCGGTGGTGCGCTGAATTTTACCCGGTAACGTGTTCAGGGTTATTTTGGCGCGGCAGGTTTTCGCTCCCCACTGTACCGCCAGGCCGTCACCGTCATTCAGGCCGCTCATATAGACCTCGCCGTCGCTTCCCACAATGCTCATCGCATCGCTTTCGTCGAGCTTTGCCATCGCGCCAAAGGGCACCGGCGAGTTCTGATACATCAGCGTTATCAAGGCCCGACCCCCTGTTCGCGCATTGAACGTAGCGCGCACCACGGCGCCGCGCGTAGGCACGACGTTGACCACAGACTCGGCAACATCCACGTCCGCCCCCAGCGAACCCGTGTCTAGCGCAATCCGGTTTTCCTGATAGGCACTGGCATAGGGCACCACCGCGTAGCCGCGCCAGTCCGTTTTAACGCCGGGGTTATTGCGCACCCTCACGCCGGATGCGCCCTGCGCTTCAAGCAGCACAACGGTATCTCCCAGCGGCTGAGAGAACGTCACGCCATGCTCATGGGCGACGATCCCACCCTGCAGGCCGAAATTCAGCTGGCTGTTCTGTCGGCTGTGGTTGTAGCCTGCGCTCACGGTGCCGTAGCCACCTTTATAGGTTCCACTTAGGGAGCTTCTGGATTCCCCACCCGAAGAGGTATAGCCCTGTTGGACCAGATAGCTCAGGTTATTATCGGCGAGCGCGGTGCCGCTCAGACCCACCTGGTGCGTTTCAGGACCGTTCTTTTGCATATTCACGCTGTAGTTGCCCCAGCTTTGCGGTAGCCATTTGCTCAGCGGCACCTGCAGGCTAAAGGCGACAATCTGATCCTTACGATCTTTGCCTGGCGTTTCGCTGTAGGTGTAGCCGAGCGAGTAATTGATATCGCTAATACTGGTGTTAAAGCCGGTGCTGACGTTGCGTTCATAGCCCCGCTTGCTCCAGTAATCCTGCTGGTATGCCGAGATATAAAAATTTCCCCAGCTTTGCAGCGACTGGCTGAGGTTGAGTTGCAGTCGACTTCGCTTGTTGTAACGCTGGCTGCTGAATTCATTCACTTCCTGAAAGGTATAAAACCCTTCCGTGGAGTAGCGATAGCTGGCGAGCGTCACGGTGGTGTCGGTCGTGGCCACCGTTTTCGAATACTGCACGCGATAGGACTGCCCCCGGCTGCGGCGGTTTTTCTCATCAACGAGTTGGCTATCGGCTGCGGTAATGTCCGCCGACAGCGAGCCTATATCGCCAAAGCTGAGGCCGGTACCAAGTACTCCGGACACATAGTTGCTTGCCCCCAGGACGCCGCCGTATAGCGTGAGATTATTGGAGAGGCCATACGCCAGTGTGCCCAGGCCGAATGAGGGGCTTTGCGCGCCATTCTTCGTGGTTCGGTACTCACCTGCGCTCAGCGCATACTTCACGCGTCCTTCCCGCAGCATGACGGGAACCGCAGAGAAGGGCTGCACGAAATGCTGGACGCTACCGTCGGCTTCTGTAACGACAATGTCCAAATCGCCGCTCGCCGACGTAGGATAGAGATCGCGAATTTCAAAGCTGCCTGGCGCCACGTAGGTTTGATAAACCGTGTAGCCGTTTTGCTTCACGGTAACCGTGGCGTTGGTGCGGGCGATTCCCCGAATGATGGGGGCGAATCCGCGCATGCTCTCCGGCAGCATGGTGTCATCGGAAAAAATCTGCGCGCCGCGAAACATCACGCTATCAAACACCTCGCCGGGTGTGCTGGTTTCCCCCAGCTGAAACTGCCCTCGCAAAAACTGGACGTCACGGCTCAGGGTGGTATTTAGAGACGAAAATGACTGTTTTCCGTTGTTTTTCGTCGCGATGCTGTAGTTACGCAGGCGCCACGGCCCCGCGTTAATACCGCTTTGCAGGTTGGTATACAACTGCTCCTGCGTCTCACCATCCCTGCTCCAGTTGCGCGACCCGTTGATGCTGTAATTTACCAGCAATGCAGAAATGCCCTGGTTCCAGAGCGACGGGTCAACGGTGCCGCGCGCGCGCGCGTCAAGCGCCGATTGAGGGATCGAGATGTCCAGTCTCTGCTTGTCAAAATCCAGGCGGGTGGTGGCATCCGGTATAAATGCGCCGGGATCGGTAATAATGACCTCGGCCGGCAGCAGGGCCAATTCAGGAAATGCCTTAACCCTGACGCCGAGTGATTCCAGCACTCCACGGTTAAGCTCCGGCGCCAGCCCAAAACCTTTTACAGGTACAAAAGAGATATTTTCCGTTCGGATATAATTTTCATTAAGCCATATTTCCACCCTGTAGGTGCCGGGTAACTGCTCTCCACGCTCGAAGCGGCCCAGATCGATGCCACCGGAAGTCGAGTGTGTTTTTTCAAGCGCATCGGCCATGAAATAAAGATCGCCCGCGGCTGCGGGGAAAACACCCGAAATAAAAAGTGCTATCGTCGAGAGTTGACTTACGCGGTGAGGCCACGAGTCAGAGAAAAATGCATATCGAGAAAAAGAAACAGTATTCACCTTGCTTACCTGCGCGAGTGACATAGCGTATTGTTAATATTTTTTATTTCAGCATCTGGCGCTTTTCTGTGGTTACTCCACCAAAATCATTTATCGCTTTCCAGGCCACCTGATTTCCACTTCCTTCCATCGTCTCGGAACTAAAGGGTGAAATCATTGGCGGCTGCGCAATGGTCCTATTGCCAACCTTTAATGAATAAAGAGAAACATAAAACGGTGTCGGATTAATAATCACTAAGCGTTCACCACGTTGCTCAAATTTTAATTGCGTCCATGCCTCACCTGCTTTTTCTGACGACAAATTTGCAGGCCGATAGAAAAGTTTCATGCGCGTCTTAACGGCAATGAGCAGCCGATTTTCATCTGACCGAGTCATCGAGGGAATAGACTTAACGTTTAGCCAAAAAATAGATTCGCGATTTTCAGGTAGCTTCTTCTCGCCGGTATAAATGACCCGCAGCGTATTTTCATGGCCACCATCGAGGCGGAAAAGCGGCGGTGTGACGATAAAAGGAACCTGCTCCTTAGAGTTTTCACTTAACTCTACCCACGACTGAATTAAATAGGGAACACCATCCTGACTGTTACTCACAGGGAGTGAGGCTTCGTTTTCATTTTCATTATAAATTAAGCGCGTTCCGCCGACGGTTATGCTGGCCTGCCCCGGCAGGGAGAGCAAGCAAGCGCCGAATAATATAATCGTTCGAATAAGTTGACTCATCATACTTCCCCAACATTTCAGCAAGAGACAATAGGGCGTACCTTAGGTACGCCCAGCGTGTTACTGATAGGTAATGGTAAAATCTGACGTTGCGTTTGCAGTTCCCGCAACCACGGCAGCCTGCGTCGCCTTATATTTCGCTACGAAGGTCATCTTATTGCTGTTAGCGGGTTCTTCGCCTGCGCTGGTATCAAGCGTGATGCTCTTAGACTGGGTAGCCAGCGGAATCGCGGTGATGCCATCCTCTTCATAAAAGGCAACGCCAACGCCTTTCGCTGTTTGACCGCTGTTCAGTGCAAGAATATTGGTGTCGGAGCTATCCGCATTACCATCAAACTTAATAGAGGCAGAGGTAACGGCCGCAGGGCAGTTGTTCAACACAATGCTGAAGCGGGTTGCGGCAGCAACGGATCCGGCCGCGTTAAACGAGCTTTTCGGGATTTTGCCGAGGTTAACGGTCTGATTCGCCGTATCGGTATCAATTGTGCAGGCAGAATCCAGAATGGTGCCGGTAAAGTTGATCTTTCCATCTGCTGCGCTGGCGGCAAACGTTATTCCAGAAACGGCTGCAGCCGCGACCATATTTCGAAAGACACTGCTTAACTTTATTTGCATTGCTATATATCCTCAGGATTAAAGTTGTCTGCACAAAAATTAACTTTTGCGCAGGAAGAGCGGAACAGGACCGCTAAATCAGAATTTTCTTTCAAGGAAATACTTGTGTATTATTTATCTATGAACATCCAGGTTCTGCGATGATAAAAGTAAAATAAGCTGTTTCATCTCCAGACCGCTGCCTAATGCCAGACGATTTCGCACATAGTAATTCTTGTTAATTTCGCATTTATTTCTAATTTGATACTGGCTCGTCGATTTGTCATAAACCCTTAGGAGAAAGTTTAAATGATCGCCCGACAGTCGTGTCGATAGCTTTTGATACAATACGTCTTTTAATACGCATGGGCTTTCTGCAATCCGATGTTTAGAGACGCGATCGCACAGCTGCTTAAGATCTTTAAGTGTGGTGACAAGCCGGAAAGATTTTAAATAAACGTTTTCCTTATTATTCTCTGGCGTAATAAAATAGGTTAGACGTAATAACTCCCTTGCCGCAAGTCGGTAATAGAGCCACCGAATATCTTCGCTATTCTCTCCTATTGTATCGATAAGAATGTAAGACTTATTTAGGACGGTCGCGCTTACTAAAAATTCCAACCGATTGTCAAAATAAAATATTTTCCCATTGGCTGATGTTAATGAAGTGACTGCCTGCCTCATGGCAAAGTTTCGTGAGAAAACTAGTAGCGTTGTCAAAATTTATTCCTTACGAAATTAATCATCGTCATTGTGAAGAAGGTTTGAAAACATATATGCGTTCTAAAGATCCGCAGTCGATTTTGTACGCTTTCCTATACATTCTTGCAAAAGGGTATCGTTCAAAGCCCACGGTATTAAATGCGTTCTGGATTTTCTTCATCATTGACAACAAATAGGATTTTGAACACCGGAGTCCATAATCTTCAAAAACATGTATGATGATGTCATTATCGTAGACAATTTCATTATCCATCCCCGCCAGGAGATACTCGAACAGTCTCGCTTTCGTCGTACCGAATCTTTTAATACGTCCATTCTTGGTGTTAATAAGCGTTCTGGTTGAAAGCCGATACTCAAGATGCTGGAAAATCGTGTATCCATACAAAAGCTCGTCAGAGACTAAAGGCACAAAGACTCCTTAGAAGTTTACCGTTCCCATTTCCATGTCAGCGCTTTCTCCATGCGATAAGCTTTAGTGATCATCTGGCGTAATAAATGTTATTAAAATGGAGAAAATGTGACAATGGGACTAATTTATTAAAGTAAATCACTATCATCAACATTCAATGCGATACAAAAATCTGCATGGTAAGTTTTTTAAAGTTTAAAAACACAAATGTTGCTTATTTGTTTCGATAAATCGCATTGCAAAACAAAAAATTTACTAAAGTATATTTAGCTAAAATTCGCATAAAAATAGCAAAAAGATCTAATTGAAATAAACACCGTCTTATAATCAATGAGTTATAAAGATAATTCAGCCCTGTTAAACCTAGACTTAATAGGGTTGTTTTAGGATTTTTCATGGCGTTTTTTACGGTTTTTCCATCAGGAAATTCACAAAAACGGAGTGTTCTTTACGTACAAACGTTTTGGCATGCCAAAAACGCAAAAAACGAATAAAAGTAATAAGTTGAATAAAAATCCCTTCCCAGATCAATTTTCTCAATTCACATTGACAATAATGGCCGCTGTGTCCTAAAGGCAAAAGTAAGGCTCGTCATTAAACATGACCGCAAATAAATGGAAGACGCCTGAAGGGAAGTAGGTATCAGGGAACATCACGCTATTCTTCAGCGTCTCCGCCGCCACTTGCATCGCTGGAAAGCAGAGCATCTCCATCATCTGGCTAGTAAAGTGCGTGCCGGGTGTCCAGCAACGAATCTCCTGACTTACTTCTTCAGGGTAGGAACCGCTCCTGGCATATTGCATATATCTAATAATGAAAGGCCAGCTATCAACGAGAAACTGACCGACCCGCTTGCCGATGAATAACCATCAAGATATACGTCATTCTTCATGAGTAACGCGAAGAGAACAGAGCTGTGTTCGTTAGCTATGACGTTAATTTAGCGTCCGCACTGGCATGACCAATTTGCTGTTGCACTCAGCCAACACCCATTCAACACCCCGAAGGGGTTGTAATCACTATGGTCGATCAGGGATATTGATGCGGCTATTCACAGCGCGGTTAAAGAGGGAAGGGAGCAAGGTGAAAACGTCGGGAACCAATCTGGAACATGCACGCGCGCACAATCGTCGCGTGATCATTGAAGCCATTCGCCTGCATGGCGAATTGACCCGCGCCGAACTGGCTCGTCTGACCGCGCTAACCCCGCAGACCGTGTCAAACATCGTCGCTGAACTGGAGCAGGCGGAACTGCTGACCAGCCGTGAACCGCGCAAGCAAGGGCGCGGACAGCCGGCCATTCCGGTGACGCTCAATCCGGCCAGCGCTTTTTCCATTGGTATCCATCTTGATCATCAAACGCTGCTGATTGTGCTGGTGGATCTCACTGGCGAAATTCACTTCCGCCGCCTGATTCTGGTGCAAAAGCCGGAGCCGGATGCCACATTAGCGCGTATTGAAGCGGTGCTGAGCGAGATCAAAACGCAACTGGGTGATCGCTGGCAAAAGGTGTTGGGCATTGGCGTGGTGATGCCGGGACCGTTTGGCGTTGAGGGCATCTCTTCGGTGGGGCCCACCACGCTGCACGGCTGGGAGCAGGTGGATATTGAAGCCAAACTGGCAGCGATGAGTGGCGTGCCGGTAACGCTGGAGAACGATGCCACGGTAGCGGCGATTGGCGAGCGTTTTCATGGTGTGGCGCGCCAGCTGAACTCGTTTATCTATCTCTACATTGGCACCGGTTTGGGCGCGGGCATCATCATGGATGGTCACGTATACAGCGGCCACGCGCATAACGCCGGTGAAGTGGGACATGTGGTGGTTGAACCTGGCGGACGCGAATGCTATTGCGGCAATCACGGCTGTCTTGAGCGCTATGTGTCGCTACAGGCGGCGTATGAGTTCTGTGGCCTCGACCCAATGACGGCGCTGCCGGAAGATCTGCTCGAGGTCGATCCGGCGCTGTTCGACCGCTGGATTGATACCATGCTCACGCCGCTGCGCCAGGCGATTAATCTGCTGGAGTGCATCTTCGATGCCGAAAGCGTGATCATCGGCGGCATGATGCCCGCCGCGCTGCTGGACAAAATCATCCGTCGCCTGCCGCCGCTGTATCAATCGGTGCGTGGCCGCTATCTCACCGGCACCCGCTTAAAAATCGGTATGACCGGCAGCGATACCGCCGCGCTTGGCGCCGCAGCGCTGCCGATTTTCGACGAGTTTAATCCGCAGTTTCAGGTGTTGATGAAGTGATCAGGCCGGACAATTGCCCGGCCTAGTGCTTTACGCTTCTCTTCGGGTACTTTGCTCATCCAGTTTTTGATTGAACTGGCTGGCGCTCCACTCTTGCTGCACCGCTTCGTGTACCAGTGCCTGCTGCGTTTGCGGCACCATTCCGCCCAGCGGTGGATCGGTGTCGAGATTGGTGGGGAAGGAGTAACCCCGCGCTGCCACGTTGATCACGGTGTTCAGCTCCTGCTGGGTAAGCTGGCTGTTTTTCAGCAACGGATAAATCAGCTTGAGTAACTGTTCGTGGTTCACTTTCTCCATCGGCACGCCAAATGCGGAGGAAACCTGCAGCAGATTCGCGGTCCTGATGTGATCGGTGGTGGTGTTGTTACCTGCGGCATGGAACAGCGCCGGGTTAAAGAACAGACCATCACCTTTTTCCAGCGGCAGCTGGACGTAATTTTGGTTAAAGAACTCAACGAACGCCGGGTCACGATAGGCGATATAACCCAGCTCATACTGATGCGACCACGGCAGTAAACGCGTCGGGCCCGACGCCAGCGGCATGTCGGTATGCGCTACAGCACCTTGCAAGGTCAGATATTGCGAAAGAATCTGCACCGGCACCGGGAATTCTGCAGCGAATGCGCTTTGCTGGAAGCCAAGGTGGTAATCCCGGTGCGGCTGCTGAGCTTCACCGCCGGGGCGCACCTGATTCACTTGCGAGGTCATGCTCCACGCCGGGCCCAGCCAGGCCTGACAAATTAACTCCAGCGTCGGATTGGCGTAGTAATCCACGAAGGTTTGCGGGCTGGTTTCACCCAGTTTTTGCAGCGCATTCCAGATACGCCCATTGTTGCCCGCTCGCGAGAAGTGATCGGCCTGAATTTTGGATTTGGCCTCATTGCTCATAATGGTTTCGAAAACCTGCGAAGCGCGATCAATAACGTCAAGATCGCTGTATAACCCGCGCACCACGAACACGCCAGGACCGTATGAGAGCGCTTTGTGCAGCTCGCCCAGTAGCGCTTTTTTATCTTTTTCCGCCGCTATATCCAGCGTGACACGATCGTAAATCAGCACGTTTGCCGCCGCTTCGCTCGCCAGCGGATATTCACTGGCATCGAGCTGCTGGGTACAGAATGTTTTGAAGTCTTCAACAGAGACCTGATCTTCACGGGCAAAATAGGGTGACATCATAACGACCTCATTTTCTTGATGGAGTGATAGAGCGTCATCGTACGCCAGCAGGTTATCAGCAGGCGGCATGACAGGGTTGATGAGTGTTAAAATAGCAGCTACATTTCATTAACAGCACATCAAAAAAACCTCACAACTACATCATGTGACCTATGCCTAAATTTACCCAGAAACAGATCTCAGCTCAGTCCGGTTTGAGCCTCGCCACCATTGATCGCGCCATGCACAATCGCGGTCGCGTGCATCCTCAAACGAAGCACCGCATCCAGCAAGCCATAGCCGACCTGGAACTGCAGCAAAAAAGCAGCCTGGCGCAAGGGCGAACCCTTTATTTCGATGTCATCATGCATACGCCGGAGCGTTTCAGTGAGCTGGTGAAAGAGGCGTTCAGCAGCCAGATATCCAGTTTCGCCTCATTTAAAATCCAGCTCCGCTTCCACTGCAGTGAAGAGATGACGGTGGACGAGGTTGAACGGCTGTTGAAAAAATGCTCCCTCAGCACGCACGGCATCATCCTCAAAGCGATGAATTCGAGTCAGCTGGTGCCAGTTATTAATAATTTGATTAAGCAGCGTATTCCGGTGGTCACGGTGGTCACGGATATCACCGGCAGTCATCGCCTGCGTTATATCGGCATGGACAACGTTAGCGCGGGCCAGTCGGCGGCCTTCCTGATGTCAAAGTGGTTGGGAAGCGAAGCGGGCACCATTGCCGCAATCACCGGCAATAAAGCTTTTGTCGGTGAGCAGGATCGCATTCGCGGCTTTCAGCAGGGGATGAAATCCTTTTCCCCGCAGCATCAGATTAAGGTTATCGCGGGCGGATCGGGCATCGATCATCTGATGTATGAAACCCTGCAACTGTTTCTGCAGGATCATCCTCACATCGATGCGGTTTATACCGTAGGCGGAGGAAATGGCGGGATTTTGCGGGCGTTGGATGAACGTAACATTCAGCCGAAGGTTTTTGTTGGGCACGATCTGGACCGGGAGAATCGCGCCCTGATGCAGGCGGGAAAAATCGATGCGCTGATTGAGCATAATCTGCAACTGGATGCGCAACACTCCTTTAAAACACTGCTGGAGTTTCACGGATTTTTGCCGGAAGAGCGCAACTATGCGCCTTATTCGCGTATCAATATCATCATGCGCTACAACATGTACACCTAAGAAGCCTGACGGCGTCAGGCTTCAGAGGGCATCAGCGATATTTCGGCTGTTTCCACACCGTTCCCTGCTGATGGCTATCGACCACCGCATCGACAAAGGCTACGCCCTTCAGGCCATCATGGATTTGTGGAATAACTGCGCCAATGCCTGAAACAGCACGCTTTTCATCACGCGCCCGCAGTGCCGCCGCGAAACCGCTATATAGATTGGTAAAGGCTTCGATATAACCCTCAGGATGGCCGGGCGGCGTGCGGGTGCGCGCCCGGGTTATCGCATCCAGATCGTCACGTCCCCGTTTAATAATCTGGGTATACCCTTCCAATGAGGTGTAAATCAGTTCGTTTGGCTGCTCTTGCGCCCATGTCAGGCTGCCGGTTTCACCATACACCCGCAGCCGCAGCGCATTGGAACAACCAATCGCCACTTGAGAAGACCACAGCATGCCGCGCGCGCCGCCTTCGTAGCGAATCAGTACGTGGGCGTTATCGTCCAGAGCACGTCCTTCTACAAAGGTGGCTAGATCAGCCATCACGCTCTCCGCTTTTAAGCCGGTCACATATCCCGCGAGATGATAAGCATGGGTACCAATATCGCCAATCGAGCCGCCGCGCCCATTCTTTTGCGGGTCGACTCGCCATGCCGCCTGCTGATTGTTTTTCAGCTCGACGCCGGTTGCCATCCACTCCAGCGGATACTCCACCTGCACCGTTCTCACCTTGCCAATCAGCCCGGCCTGGACGCGCATCCGGGCTTCCACAATCAGCGGATAGCCAGAATAGGTATAAGTGACACCCAGAAAGTGTCCGGTCTGACTCACAACCTCGGCCAACGCTTCAGCATCCTGTAACGTGGTGGTGAGCGGTTTCTCACAAATCACATCAATGCCGGCTTCGAGGAAAGCCTTCGCGATGGGGAAGTGGGTAAAGTTTGGGGTGCAAATGGCGACCACATCAATGCCGTCAGCGCGTGCCGCCTCAGCCTGCGCCATGCTGGCATAATCACGGTAAGATCGCTCAGTCGCGATGTAGTTTTGCGCTGCAAAGCGATGCCCCTGCTCGGCATCAACGTCAAACGCTCCCGCAACCAGTTCATACTGATCGTCAAGGCGTGCGGCAAAACGATGGATTCCGCCAATGTAGGCACCTTCGCCACCGCCAACCATGCCTAATCGGATACGACGTCCACTCAACGGTGACCTATGCATGTTTTGCTCCTTCAATGCCCAAAATTTTGCGGTTAAGTGATGGGTCGGCCCAGGACTTACAGAAATCATCAAACGGTTTATCGGTAACGCGAATAATGTGGTCGCTGATGAACTGCGCGCCTTCACGTGCGCCATCTTCCGGGTTTTTAAAGCAGCATTCCCACTCCAGCACTGCCCAGCCATCGAAGCCGTAGCCGGTCAATTTAGAGAAAATGCCGCTGAAATCGGTCTGGCCATCGCCGGGTGAACGAAAGCGACCAGCGCGGCTGGTCCAGGATTGATAGCCGCCATAGGCGCCGGTTTTACCATTCGGCCTGAATTCAGCGTCTTTAACGTGGAAAGCCTTAATGCGCGGGTGGTAATGATCGATATAGGTCAGGTAATCAATGCCCTGTAACACCAGATGACTAGGGTCATACATGATGTTGCAGCGTGGATGGTTGTGGGTTTTTTCCAAAAAACGCTCAAAGGTCAAACCATCATGCAAATCTTCCGTGGGGTGGATTTCATAACAAAGATCGATTCCCTGTTCGTCGAATGCGTTAAGAATCGGTGTCCAGCGCCGTGCCAGTTCGTTGAAGCCCTCATCAATCAAGCCTTCTGGCCACTGCGGATAGGGATAGAGGAATGGCCACAGCAGCGTGCCGGAAAAAGTGACATGCTTCTCCAGGCCTAAGCGGCGTGATGCGCGCGCTGCCAGATAAAGCTGTTCAGTTGCCCACTGCTGGCGTGCTTGTGGGTCATTGCGCAGACTTGCTGGGGCAAAGCTATCGGCGGGTAAATCAAACGCAGGATGCAGCGCAACCAGCTGTCCCTGCAAGTGGCTGGCTAAATCGGTCAACTGCAGGTCATGTTCAGCCAGCACGCCAAGGATCTCATCCGCATAGGTTTGGCTCTCGGCGGCTTGCGCCAAATCAATAAGGCGATGATCCCAGCTGGGAATTTCAACGCCTTTAAATCCTTTTTCCGCTGCCCAGCCAGCCATGCCAGATAAAGAGTTAAACGGTGCATCGTCGCCAGCGAACTGCGCCAGAAATACCGCAGGGCCTTTAATGGTTTTCATAACGTCTCCAAATTAAAAAATGCACCTGCAACCTTCACAGGTGCCAACGTCAGACACAGAAAAAAACGACGGTTAATTTGTCATGAACTTCTGGTAATTTTGCGGTGTGACTAACTGGAACGGAATAAAGTTAATATCCTGGACCTTTTCACCTTTGGCCGCTTTTTCTGCCATATCCACCGCACCATAAGCTTGTGATTTTGCATCCTGGAATACGGTAACGGTAAGTAAGCCGGTTTTAATCGCCTGCAATCCATTTGGTCCGCCGTCGGTACCACCGACTAAAATATCTTTACCAATTTTAATACCATTACTTTTAATGGCCATGGCGGCACCAATAGCCATTTCATCTGCGTTGGCAGAAAGAATATCTATTTTGTCGCCCGACAAAATCCAGTTATTCATCAGATTCATGCCATCTTCACGCATCCATTTCGCGGTATCTTCAACAATCACATGCATATTAGGATGTTTGGCAATGATCTCTTTTGCTCCCTGGGTTCTGAAACGGGTAGCATCATTGCTTAATAACCCTTTCATGATGGCGACGTTAACGCTTTTACGATCTTTCACTTGATCTGCCAGATACTGCATCTGTAAACGTCCGGCTTCTATTTCATCGCTGCCGATATAGCTCACGCCATCACCCATTTTCGCATCTGAAGGCATACGGTTGAGGAAGATGAGGGGGACCTTAGCGGCGCGTGCCGCATCAGCCATATTTTTGGTTCCCTGGGTATCAACCGGGTTAACAATAATTACGTCGACTTTACCGTTAATAAAACTTTGCACCTGGCTCAATTGTTTATCAACGGCGCCCTGAGCATCCTCAAATTGAATTTTCATATCCGGATGGGTTTTCGCCTGCTCGATAATATAGCCTCTCAGGCGAGAGAGAAATACATCATCCATTTGGGCGATGCTGACGCCGACCTGTACGGCATTCACTGCAGGGCTTAGCGAAAGTAAGGTAAGACAGAGTAAGATGAATTTTTTCATAATGGTCTTCCACGTTAATTATTAGTCTCAGAACTAATCTGATGTCGGGTGTTTTATTATTAACTTCACTTACGTAGGGTTTACTAACAACGCGCTTAATTTTGTGCGTGATTTAAAGAGTAATAACGAAAATTAGAGTGGCGTCCTTGCCAATAAAGTCCTTAATTCAATTTTACTACGCTCTGAGTGTCGGCTGACAGCTGAGCGGCATCGGCAAGTCGCAGCGCCTGACAGCCATCATGAATGGTGACAGGTAGCGCGCTGCCGTTGCTGATCGCTTGAATGAAAGCGTCGATTTCCAGCCGATACGCATCGGTGTAGCGCTGCATAAAGAAGTCCAGCAGCGGGCCACGCACTTCGGTGTGCTGGGCGCCAAAATAGCGCACCGTGGTTTCACGATGGTTGTCATTGATCATCATGCCGCCAGAGCCAAACGCTTCCAGACGCTGGTCGTAGCCATATACCGCCTGGCGGCTGCAGTTGATCTGACACTGTTTACCGGAGGCGGTGCGCAGCTGCACCATCACCGTGTCGTAATCCCCTAACGCTTCCAGCGAAGGCTCAAACAGGCGACTGCCGGTGGCACACACCTCAACGGGTTCCTCACCCAAAATCCAACGCGCGAGGTCAAAATCATGGATCACCATATCGCGGAAGATACCGCCGGAATGCTTGAGATAGTTCAACGGTGCCAAACCAGGATCGCGGCTGGTGATCACCACCTGGTGCAGGTCACCAATATCTCCCTGAGCAATGCGCTGATGAATTTCGTTAAAGCCCGGATCGAAGCGACGGTTGAAACCCAGCATCACTCTGCTGGCTTTCTCGCCCAGCGCTTTTTCGGCCGCCAGAGCTTTGTGGATATCAAGGTCGACCGGCTTTTCACACATCACAGCTTTGCCCGCGTTGGCTGCAGCCAGCATTAGTTCAACGTGGGTATCGGTCGGTGTCCCGATCACCACGGCATCGACAGCGGGATCGTTAATCGCCTCAAGCGGATCTTGCACCGCGCGACCACCCCACAAAGCCGTTAACGCATGGGCATTTTCAATAAAGGGATCGGCAACCATAACCAGCTGAGCGTCTTTATGACGCGCCACGTTGGCGGCATGAACCTGGCCAATGCGGCCAGCGCCGAGGATGGCAATTTTGAGCATGATGTTCTCCGGGTCGAGAGGTTTATTGTTATCAGGGCAATTGGCTCATCAGGTCGTTAAGCGCCAGAACCTGCTTATTGACCACCAGATCCGTATCGAGCTGACCAGTGAAAAAGTTGACGATGTTGGTGGCAGCGGAGATCGACATGCGCATCGCCGCCTCTTCAGTCAGTCCTGCGGAATGTGGGCTGAGAATTAATTTGTCGCGCTGGGCCAGTAGCGCGGTATTTAGCGCGGGCGGCTCCTGCTGTAATACATCAAGACCCACGCCACCCAATGCATCGTTTTGCAGGGCGGTTGCCAGCGCCTCTTCATCGACAATGCCGCCTCGCGCGGTATTGATTAAAATGGCGTGGCGTTTCATTAGCGCCAGTTCGTCCGCGCCAATCACCGCTTTATCACCGCTTAAAGGCAGATGGATAGTCACCGCATCGGCCTGTTGCAGGCCCTCATTGATGTCTGCAACGCGGGTTACGCCGCTTTCTACGAAACTGTTATCGGGCAGGAAAGGATCGTAAGCGATGACTTTCATGCGGAAGCTTTTCGCCAGGCGCGCCACTTCACGGCCGATGCGACCAAAACCGAGAATGAATAAGGTTCTGCCAGCCACCTCTACGGCGGAAAAACTGTTGCGACGATTCCATTCACCCTCACGAATGCTGCTATCGAAATAGCAGATGCGTTTTGCCAAAGCCAGCAGCAAGGACAGCGTGTGTTCCGCTACGGAAAGTGAATTCACATTGCCGACAATGGTCAGCGGAATGTTGCGTTCGGTAAGGGCGGCAACGTCAACCGAGTCATAACCCACGCCGTGACGTGACACCATGCGCAGATTTTTTCCAGCAAAGATCTCTTTAGCCGTAAGCGGCTGCGTACGGATTAATAGCGCATCCGCTTCGGCAATAAAGGGCGCATAACTCGCCACGCTGACCTCGTGCACCAACTGCACGTTGAATCCAGGCGCGTTATGCAGAATATCGAGCCCGGCCGGATGAATTTTTCCGGCAACCAGAATGTTTGGCATCTCAGTAACCTCCCGGCTGGGTTGATGGCGTTGCTTGGCCGTTACCGTTGAGTTCGCAGAATTGCTGCACGCTACTGGCTGCTGCGCCACGCAACAGCTGGACGTCGTTAGAAAGCGTGACTAAATCGAATCCCCATTGCGCCGCGTTGGCCGCATAAGCGGCAGAACCATTGTGCAGCCCCGCCTTTTTCCCAGCACGATGCGCAGTGGCGAGAATATGCTTAATCGCATCGACAATTTCCGGTTCAGTGCGATCAAAACCCGTGCGATATTTTCTGCCGGTAAGTCCTAACGTCAGATCGGCTGGGCCGATATAGACGCCGTCCAGTCCGGGGGTAGCGACAATCGCTTCGATATTGTCAAAGGCTTCGGCGGTTTCGATCATCGCCAGGCACACCACGTGATCGTCGGCCTGCTGGCCGTAATCCTGGCCGGCGGAGAATGTCACGCGCGTTGGGCCAAAACTGCGGCTGCCGTGGGGTGGATAACGCACGCAGGAGACCAGCGCCTGCGCTTGCTCTGCGGTACTGATCATCGGACAGATAATGCCCCACGCACCGGCATCCAGTGACTTCATGATGATGCCGGGTTCCAGCCAGGGCACGCGCACCATCGGGGCAACGCCGCTGGCGCGCATCGCCTGCAGCATATGCGTTGCTTGCTCATAGCCGACAAAACCGTGCTGCAAATCGATGGTTAGCGCGTCGTAACCCTGTTCAGCCATGATTTCAGCTGTGAAGGCGTTGGCGATGCTAAGCCAGCCATTGAGTACGGTTTGCCCTGCATTCCAGCGTGCTTTGATATTATTCAGCTTCATCAATCCGTTCCTTACAGCACGATTTGCGCCAGTTTGATGTTCATATAGTCGTGAATACCCTCACTTCCGCCTTCACGCCCCATGCCGCTGGCTTTCACGCCGCCAAACGGCACTTCGGCAGCGGCCAGCGCATAGCTGTTAATACCGACCATGCCGGATTCGAGGCGCGCCACGGTTTCACGAATCCGGGCCGGATCGCGGGTAAAGGCGTAAGCGGAGAGGGCAAAATCAGAGTTATTAACGCGGCGCCACAGATCGTCGCTGTCGCTAAATGAGGTGATGGCGGCAATCGGACCAAAATTTTCTTCGGCGATCGCCAGCGCATCGTCGGGGACGTCGGCAATCACGGTTGGAGCGAAGAAGTAGCCGCCGTTTAATTCGATACGTTCGCCGCCGACCACGATGCGTGCTCCTTTCTCGCGCGCATCCGCCACGATCGCCTCGATGGCTTTGAGGCGACGAGGATTGATCAGTGGGCCCATTTGCGTGCCTTCATCCAGCCCGTAACCGACCCTGAGTTTTTTCGCACGCTCGGCAAAGCCTTGTACGAAGTCGTGATAGCGGCTTTGGTGGACATAAAAGCGATCGCAAGTGACACAAACCTGGCCACAGTTGGCAAATTTGGTGGCCACGGAAAGGTCGAGCGCTTTTTCCAGATCGGCATCGTCATAGACGATGACCGGCGCGTTGCCGCCCAACTCCATGCTAAGGCGCTTAATCGTGGCCGCTGAATCCCGAATCATCTGCTGACCGAGTTGCGTTGAGCCGGTTAGTGAGACTTTCTTCACCACGGGCGAAGCAATCAAGGGTTCATAGGTGGCGGCAGTCGGCCCAACAACCAGATTGGCCACGCCAGCCGGCAGTCCCGCTTTGCGCAGACACTCAAAAATCATCATGGCGGAGCCGGGAACTTCACTTGAGGGACGTAATACCACCGTGCAGCCGGCGGCGAGCGCGGGTGCAAGCTTGCGTGCCACTAGCACCACCGGAAAATTCCACGCGGTAAACGCCGCCACCACGCCGACCGGTTCGTGCGACACTTCACAGCGTCCGCCTGGCACCCGGCTTTCTACAGTGCGGCCATAGATACGACGCGCCTCTTCGGCGTACCAGATAAATTGGTCGGTCGATAATTCCCATTCGCGGCTGGCCTGCGCCAACGGTTTGCCACTCTCCTTCGAGATGATCTGTGCGGCTTCTGCCGCCAATGCCGTCATCTCTTTTGCCACCGCCTGCAGCAAATCCGCCCGCGCCCAGCCTGAGGTGGTTCGCCATTCGACCAGCGCCGCTTCTGCGCTGGCCAGCGCAGATTGGGTGTCGGCAACAGAGGCGGCGGCAATTTCACCCAGCGTTTGCCCGTTGCCGGGATCGGTGACGATCACCGGTTCTGCACCGCTGCCCTGACGCCATTCGCCGTTAATAAACTGTCCAAAGTTTTGATACATGTTGATCCATTCCTCCGGTAGCGGTTTCAGGCTTAAGCGACAGCCTGAAACGGTCAGCTGGGAGGGAAGACCTGGGATGGGAATCCCTCAGCAGCATTGATAGTTGCAATGTTAGGATCGGAGCAATAAAAATTGCAATGCAATGGCAGGCGTGAGGTTAAATTGAGGTTTTAGTTTAAATTATCTATATAAATCAGAATCTAAAGTGGGTTGAGTATCGTCGGAAAAGGTGTTTCATTCAGACTAAAAGTGAATTCTTCGAACCAAATCACAAATATTACGCAGAGCTTTTCCCTGTTGGCAGCGAATGCGTTAGAACTAATTGCATTAAGGTTTTACTTGCAATTTTTATTGCGTTAGCGTGCTGGCGAGATGGGCTGTACGCCGAAAAGGAATGATGGATGAGCAAGATTGAGAAGATGCAAACCACGCTGCCGCATGAAAATTACGAGCAAATTGTGGATGAGATTACTAAACGCTATGCGCAGCTGTCGGTGCGGCATCAGCAGGCGGCACGCTATGTGACGCAAAACCCGAACACGGTGGCGCTGGAATCGATTAACGCTGTCGCCGCGAAATGTGGTCTGCACCCCTCGGTGTTGGTGCGTTTCGCGCAGGTGTTTGGCTATAGCGGTTTTAAACAGATGCAGAGCGTATTTCAGACCCGACTCGCCACGGCGGCACCGGGTTACAACGAGCGCATCACCGCCCTGGAGAATGATCTGCGCAAGAATGAGCAGAAGGGCAGCCTCGGCTTTCTGCAAAGCCTGGTGATAAGGGACATCGCTACGCTGCAGGAGCTGCTGAGCAACGTAGCGGAAAGCGATCTCGATGCGACCGCGGGGTATTTGAAGGAGGCTGAAACCATCTATATCGCCGGTCAGTTGCGCTCCGAGCCGATTGCGTTATTGCTACGCTACCTGCTCACCATGCTGAATCGCCGGGTGATCCTGCTGGATTCCGCCGGCGGGCTGGCGCCGGAAATGGCTAACAATATGCGTGAAAGTGACGTGCTTATCGCCATCGCGTTTCGCCATTATGCCAAAGAGGTGATCGCCATTGCCGACCATGCCAGCGCGCGCACCATTCCGGTCATCGCCATTAGCGATGGGCCGCTATCACCCTTAGCTAAAAGCGCCAGCGTGCTGTTCAACATTCCGGAAGAGGAGTACAGCTTTTCGCGATCGCTGGCCGCGCCGGTTTGTCTGGCGCAAAGCATCGCCATGGCGCTGGCAGCAGTATTGCAGCCGGAAGTGGCGCAGCCGCGCATCGAAACCATTACTGAACGTGAGAAGCGCACAGAATCACCGCGTAAACGCAACCGCGCCTAATTGAATTAACGGGCTCCCGCACGCAGCTGAGTGGGAGTTTTGTCGCCTGAAGTTGCAACTTATATTGCGGTTATTTGCTTTTAGCAATTTAAGTTGTGAAATATAACACCATGCTGCACAGCAGCATCTCTGAAAAGTGAGTAAGGATATGGCTACGATTCGTTGCACGACGGCTCAGGCGATAGTTCGCTATCTGAGCAATCAGTTTACCGAGGTGGATGGCAAACGCGTGCCGCTGTTCCCGGGCGTGTATGGCATTTTTGGCCACGGTAATGTCACTTGCCTGGGCGAAGCGCTAGAAGCGGCGCAAGATGTATTACCCACCTGGCGCGGGCAGAATGAGCAGTCGATGGCGTTTGCCGCCGTGGGATTTGCCAAGGCGATGGTGCGACGTCAAATCATGGTGGTCACCGCCTCGATTGGTCCTGGCACCACCAATCTGCTCACCGCTGCGGGCGTAGCGCATACCAGTCGTCTGCCGCTTTTAATGATCTGCGGTGACAGCTTTGCCCGTCGCCATCCCGATCCGGTAATGCAGCAGGTCGAGCATTTCAACGATCCGACCCAAACGGTGAATGATGCCTTTAAAGCGGTGTCGCGCTACTGGGATCGGATTACCTATCCTGAACAGATCCTCTCCTCTCTGCCACAAGCCGTGGCAACGATGCGCGATCCCGGCGACTGTGGCCCAGCCTTTATTGGCGTATGCCAGGACGTGCAGGAGATGGCGTGGGATTACCCAGAAGAGTTCTTTGCTCCGCGTTTGCATCTGATGCCGCGTCCACGTCCCGATCGCCAACTGCTGGCTCGCGCTGCTGAGTGCCTGAAACAGGCGAAACGTCCGCTGATTATTTCCGGTGGCGGCGTGCGCTATTCGCAGGCTGAAGCAGAACTGGCGCAGTTTGCCCTGGCGCATGGCATCCCGGTGGTGGAAACCATCGCCGGAAAGGGCGCATTTACCCACGATGACCCGATTCATTGCGGGCCGATTGGCATTCTCGGTTCAACCTCGGCCAATGCGCTGGCCGCCGAGGCGGATGTGGTGATTGCGGTGGGGACGCGTTTGATGGATTTCGTCACCGGTTCATGGACGGTATTCGATCATCAAGCACAATTTATTGCGCTCAACGCCGCGCGCTTTGATGCGCACAAGCATCTGGCCATCCCGCTGGAGTGTGATGCCCGTGAAGGCATTAGCGAACTGCACACGGCGCTCGGCAGTTGGAAAGCAGCCGATAGCTGGCTGGAAAAAGGACGACAGGCGTTTGCCAGGTGGAACGAGCTGATTGCGGCACGGCAGGAACGCACGGTATCGGAGGGCGATCCCACCTACGCGCAGGTGATTGGCGTTGTGAATGCGGCGGCGGCGGCAGAAGATTACATCATCAGCGCGGCGGGCGGACTGCCCGGTGAACTGGTGAAGGGTTGGCGGGTGAAGAATCCAGGCACGTTTGATTGCGAATTTGGCTTCTCCTGCATGGGCTATGAACTCTCCGCTGGCTGGGGCGTGGCGATGGCTGAGCAGGATCGCGACGTGTTCGTGATGATTGGTGACGGTACCTACATGATGATGAATTCCGATATCTACTCCAGCGTTCTTTCGGGCCATAAATTCATTTTGCTGGTGTGCGATAACGGCGGCTATGCGGTGATCAACCGTCTGCAAAATGCCAAGGGCGGCGCCTCATTCAATAACCTGCTGAAAGATTGTCGGGTACAGGAGCCGTTTCACGTCGATTTCGTCGCTCATGCGCAATCCATGGGGGCACTGGCGCGCAAGGTCTCCTCGCTGGATGAGCTTGAGGAAGCGATCGGCTGGGCCAAAGGAAACGATCGCACCACGGTCATCTCCATCGATACTCATCCGTTTGACTGGACGCCGGGCGATGCCTGGTGGGATGTCGGCGTGCCGGAAGTCAGCGCACGAGACAGCGTTAACCAGGCGCGTGAAGAGCACGTAAAGGGTCGCCTGGCGCAGCGCGTCGGCATTTAATCAGGGAGTTCATGATGTTAAAAGCCAAACTGGGCATCGCGCCCATTGCCTGGTCGAACGATGACCTGCCGCAGTTAGGTGGGGATACGCCGCTCACGACCTGCTTGTCTGAAAGTCATCAGGCGGGATTTCAGGGTGTTGAAACCGGCGGTAAGTTTCCCAAAACTGCTGACGCGCTAAAGCCGCTACTGCAAGAGTATCAGCTGGATTTGGTGTCAGGCTGGTACTCCGGCACTTTACTGGACAACAGCGTGGAGGAGGAGATCAAAAAATCACTGCCGCAAATGCAGCTGTTTCGTGATTGCGGCGCGGCTTGCCTGGTGTATGGCGAAACGGCCGGCACTATCCAAAATCAGCAACATGTGCCGCTGGCGCAGCGTCGTCGTCTTACCGATGAACAGATGCGCGAGTACGGCGAAAAACTGATCCAGTTTGCAGCGTTTTGCCAGGACTACGGCGTGCCGCTGGCTTTCCATCATCACATGGGAACCGCCATTGAGGATGAACATGATATTGACCGCTTGATGGCCGTCACCACGCCAGAAGTTGGGCTCCTGTTTGACGCCGGTCACCTGGTGTTTGCAGGCGTCGATCCACTGCGAATTCTGGAAAAACATGGCGACCGCATCATTCACGTGCATACCAAAGACGTGCGCGAAGAGGTCCTGCGCGCCTTAGATCGACATCGCGACTCCTTCCTCGATGCGGTGCTGCAAGGGATTTATACCGTCCCCGGCGATGGCATGATCGATTTCAGTGCCATTGTTAATAAGTTGGCGCAAATCGGCTATCAGGGCTGGTTTGTGGTGGAAGCAGAGCAAGACCCAGCGAAAGCACCGCCGCTGGAATACGCGCTTCTTGGTTATAAAACACTTCGTTCGGCGCTCGACGCAGCCGGTTATTCAGTCATTTCAGGAGCACTATGATGAACCAGTTAACAGGTAAAGTGGCCGTGGTTACCGGTGGTACGCAAGGCGTGGGCGCAGCGATTGCGCGTCAGTTTACGCAGTTGGGTGCTAGCGCAGTGGTGATTTGTGGTCGCAATCAGGAGAAAGGGACCAAGGTTGCCGAGCGTTTAAACGGGGAAAGTGAAACTAAAGTGGATTTCGTGCGCGCGGATTTATCTAACGTAGAGGATTGCCGTCACGTCATCGCCACCGCAGATAAACTGCATGACCGCGTCGATATTTTGGTTAACGCCGGCGGCATGAGCGATCGCGGTACCATTTTAGATACCGATCCCGAACTCTTCGACCGCATCTTCGCCACCAACGTACGCGGCCCGTTCTTCCTGATGCAGGAAGCCATCAAGCTGATGCGCCGCGATAACATTGCGGGCAGCATCGTGAATATCTGTTCGATGTCATCGCTGGCGGGGCAACCGTTTATCGCCGCGTACTGCTCTTCCAAGGGCGCGCTGGCCACCCTGACACGCAACACCGCCTACGCCTTACTGCGTAATCGCATTCGTGTGAATGGCCTCAACATTGGCTGGATGGCATCGGAAGGCGAAGATCGCATCATGAAGCAATATCACAGCGCAGAGGATAACTGGCTGGAGAAAGCGGCGGCGTCTCAGCCGTTTGGCCGCCTGATCCAACCGGAAGAAGTGGCGCGCGCGGTGGCATTCCTCGCCAGCGAAGAGTCCGGATTGATGACCGGCTCAATGATTGAGTTCGATCAGTCAGTCTGGGGTGGCTACGATCAAGCTGCTGCACCTGCTTCCCCGCTTTAAGCGCTTTCCTCAGCCTGTGAAAGCAGGCTGGTTCCTCATTTTTATCGACTCATAAAAGAGGATGCGACATGAATCTAAAACAACTCGATAGCATTGCTCACTTTTACCATCAGCTACTGCTTCAGGTTCGCTTTCTGAAATTCAGTAAGCGGCGAACACCAGAAGAGGAGAAAAAAGAGTTGCTGGTTCAGTGGCTGCTTAAAGAGAAAAAATTGAAAACCTTTGGTGAAGAGTGTCGCCATGAGATCGCCTATATGATCCTCGAAATAGAGAGCAGCAGTCTCAGCGACTTTGAAAGCAAAGTGGAGCATCTTGAGACGAACTGCGCTGCTATTCGACTGGAGATGGAAATGAGTCAGGCGCTAAAGTGGGAAACGTCAGCAAAATCGGGTTACGGCTAAGATGTCTGCCTCAGGACGAGGCAGATTTGGCGTTCAACTCACCATTCAACGATCGGGCCCGCTTCTCCTTCACCTTCCAGACCAACCACAACGCAATAAACCACGTCGGCGAAACCGCTAAAGCGGCGAGCGTGTCGGGATCGAACACCATAATCACTACCGAGAACAGGAAGAACATCAGCGTGGCCCAGGCCATGACGACGCCACCGGGCATTTTAAATTTCGATTTTTGATGCAGATCCGCACGTTGCCGGCGATACACCAGATAGGACACCAGAATCATTCCCCAGCAGTAGATCACCAGAATCGCGGCCAGGGTGGAAACGATGGTGAACAGCGTAGAGACATTCGGCACAAGGAACAGCAGCAGGGTACCGCTCAGCATACAGAAGCAGGAGAACAGCAGGCTGCGCAGCGGAATGCGCGTGGTGCGCGACAGAATGCGGAATTGCCCGTGCGCATGCTTCTCAACCGACAAGCCATACAACATGCGGGTACTGGAGTAGACGCCACTATTGGCGGAAGACATCGCCGAAGTGAGCGCCACGAAATTGATGATCGCTGCCGCCGCAGGCAGGCCTGCTTTAGCAAACAGCGTGACAAACGGGCTGGTGTCAGGCGAAACGCCCTGCCAGGAGGTGACCGCAATAATCACCATCATCGAGAGCAGGTAAAAAACCACAATACGCAGCGGCAGAGCGTTGATGGCGCGCGGCAGAATTTTCTCGGGATCGCGCGTTTCCGCGGTCATGGTGCCTAACAGCTCAATCCCGGTATAAGAGAAAATAGCGATTTGGAAACCTGCGAGAAAGCCGGTGATGCCATGCGGCATAAACACGGCGGGATCGGTCAGATTATGTAGCGATGCGGTAACGCCATCAGGCGAGGTCCAGCCGGTAAACACCATCCATCCACCGGTTAAAATCAGCGCAATGATGGTAATCACTTTGATCAGTGCGAACCAGAACTCCGCTTCACCAAAGGCTTTCACCGACAGCATGTTAAACAGACAGAGAATGCCTAAGGTAAATAGTGCCGGTATCCACGCCGACATTTCCGGGAACCAATACTGCATATAGGCGCCGCATACCACCACGTCGGCAATGCAGGTGACGACCCAGCTCAGCCAATATGACCAACCCAAATAGAAGCTGGCTTTCGGCCCGAGATAATCACCGACAAAATCGGCAAATGAACGATAGTCCAGCCGGGTCAGCAGCAACTCACCCATCGCGCGCATCACCATATAGCTGAAAAAACCGACCAGAATGTAGATGATCAAAATAGAGGTTCCGGCAACGGCAATATTGCGTCCTGCTCCCATAAACAGCCCGGTGCCGATGGAGCCTCCCAGCGCGATCATCTGAATATGACGTTCGCTGAGCCCGCGCTGCAGTTTTTGCGGGGCGTCATTAGCCCGAGCAGGCTGAATCTGCTCTCGTATCGGTTTGTTAGACACAATAATTCCTTCAGTCTGGCAAAGAGGCGCATAGCGATGCCTGCCCGCAAGCATCAGTGGCAAGTTAGGGTTTTATTCTTTCCGCAAAGGCATAGCTAAACGAATCTGTTAAGCGCAGTGAAACAGGCACGTTTAAATAGTTGAAAGAAAAACAAAACTAATAAAAGCCTAATTCATGATCGATATTTCCCGCTGAGTTTCACTCATCGTGGTTGCCTGAGTTAACAAAGTCAATGCGATAAAATAACACTTTATTCACTTTTTGATGACCATCAAAGAACTGAAAAATAGGAAAAAAATCCAATATTATGCAGTTTAGTGAATATTTTATGCATAAAAATGCACGCATTAAGGGGGGCGTTTCAATGCTTATTTATTCATTCACCAACGCGGTTTGGCATGGAAAAAATTAATGATTTCTTTTTTCGTCGTGATTCTGTTTTTTTAAAAGTGCTAAATTAAAGCCTGCCTAGTGCAATGCATTACCTTTCCACGTCTTTCCAATATAAATAACTCTGAATAAACAGGCTTCTCATGGAAAAGTTATCTTACGCGTCTGAAAGCAGTACATCTCCCTGGACTACCTACCTGAGCCAAATTGACCGCGTTGCGCCTTACCTCGGTGAATTGTCTCGCTGGATTGAAACGCTGCGTCATCCCAAAAGAGCACTGATTGTCGACATCCCGGTACAGATGGATGACGGCTCCATCCGCCACTTTGAAGGCTATCGCGTGCAGCACAACTTATCGCGCGGGCCAGGCAAAGGCGGCGTGCGTTACCATCCAGCGGTAGACCTAAACGAAGTGATGGCGCTCTCTGCCTGGATGACCATCAAGTGTGCGGCGGTCAACCTGCCATATGGCGGGGCAAAAGGGGGCATCCGCGTTGATCCTCATGCGTTATCAGAAGGTGAACTTGAGCGATTAACTCGCCGCTACACCAGTGAAATTGGTCTGATTATTGGGCCTCAGAAAGATATTCCAGCGCCAGATGTCGGTACCAACGGCAAAGTCATGGCCTGGATGATGGACACGTACTCGATGAACCATGGCACTACCATTACGGGCGTGGTGACCGGTAAACCGATCCATCTTGGTGGCTCGCTAGGCCGTGAAAAAGCCACTGGCCGCGGCGTATTTATCACCGGACGTGAAGTAGCGCAACGCTCTAACATCACCATTGAAGGTGCACGCGTGGCCCTGCAGGGCTTTGGTAACGTAGGTAGCGAAGCAGCCCGTCTTTTTGCCGAAGCCGGGGCGCGCGTGGTGGTGATTCAGGATCACACCGCTACCTTGTTCAACGAGGGCGGGATCGATTTGAATGCGCTGAGTGCGTGGCAGATTGAGCACAAGCAGATCGCCGGTTTCCCCGGTGCGCGTGAAATCGAGAAAGAGCAATTCTGGACCACGGCGATGGATATTCTGATCCCGGCGGCGCTTGAAGGGCAGATTACGCGTGAGCGTGCGGAAATTATCAGTGCAAAACTGGTACTTGAAGGGGCGAACGGCCCAACTTACCCGGATGCCGATGATGTACTGGCCAACCGTGGCGTGCAGGTGGTACCGGACGTGATCTGTAATGCCGGCGGGGTAACAGTCAGTTACTTCGAGTGGGTGCAGGATATGGCGAGTTTCTTCTGGAGCGAAGACGAAATTAATAAGCGTATGGATCGCATCATGACCGAAGCGATGATTCACGTTTGGGATAAGGCGGCAGAAAAACGCTGTTCACTGCGCACCGCCGCTTATATTGTTGCCTGCGAACGTATTCTTCTGGCACGTAAAGATCGCGGTATTTATCCTGGCTAATTTACTTTGTTGTTAACGCTGCTGTGCAAAACCGGGAGTGATACCATTTCCGGTTTTAAACTTCCTCAAATAACCGGCTTCATCAAAAAACACACTCTGTCTATAGTCGTAATATTACGCTTCGCTTTAATTGCTTTTTTTTGAATTAAACCCAGTGCATTTATTTGATTAATGTAAGAAAAGCTAAATGCATTGATAAAACGTCATCGCCGCTGCGAGAGGACGTTTATCCTGTCGTTCATGCCAGATTTACCCCACGCAGGCCTGACCAGCAGCGCGCCGCCGACTGGGTAATCATCACCGAGGGCTCCTCGCTAAACTCACTCACTAACGTAACAATTCTGTCGGTTAAACTCCTTATATTTTCACTGCCTACATAAACATATTCATTGGTGGGTAAAACGTAAGCATAACCTTTCTCACAGACCAGGCTACGCGAAAATCCATGTTCCAGCATGGCATACAGCAGTTCAATTTGCGTGCCTGCTGTGGGATCTTTCAGTTCGATGCGAATAGTGTAACTGAGCATAATGTCATCTCCGGCTAAATGAAATTTAAGTTTACTTAATTTTAATTCGTCCGAAAATTTTATTTCCAGTTTAAGATAAATCCTAACGAGCATTGAGCTATAAGCGAAGGGTGCAGGTTATTATTTTTAGTAATTATTGGCACTATTAAGCGCAGCGATATTCATTCATATGATATTAAATTAATTAACCTGGCGTTTATTCCGTTCGGCTTATTTAGTTTGTTATTTAATTAGAGGTGGCTGACTTCATAGGGCTATAATTAATTTATGGCTCATTCTGATTTGGTTGCTAAAAAAGCGTGCAAGACAGTTTCCGCAAAGGGCGATTTTTAAGAGTGGTGTTAATCCTATTTATCTTATGCCTCATGTGGAGTAGCAGATGAAATTAACCGTAACCGATTTCTACGTGTTTAGTCGGGAAGATGCTGATGGCTGCTGCTATCTTCATCGTGATGGCTGCCGTTTGAGCCCTGCCTACAACAATCGTGTGTTTATGGGATCCTTTTATTCGTCTGAACACGCCTGGCAATATTTTTATACCCATCACGGCGAGCACCGGGCAGCGCTTTGTCTGTTGTGTATGAAAGAGTGAGGTCAAGCTCACTCAGCCGAAACATGCCACAAACGGTGGGTATCACAACTGCCCCTAAAGCGGTTGCTGCGCAAAGGCCTCTTTAAGCGCATCAATCGCACAGCGAAGCCGCTGGGGCATCGCGGCGGTTTTCAACCACACCGCGTAAATCGGTAGGCTGTTACTGCGCGTTTGCGGCAAGACCTCAATCAGCTTTTTCTCCTCAATATCCCGACTGACCAGCCAGCGTGGCAACTGGGCGATGCCGTAACCTTGCTGCGTCGCCGCATACACCGCGCTCATGCTACTGAAGCGCAAGCGCTCGTCCGGCTGCCAATAAACCATCTCTTCCTGCGCGTTCTTCAGCAGCCACGGCTGGGATCGCCCTTGCTCAAGCAGGGTCAGATGCGGGAAGTGGGCCAGATCGTCAGTTTGTGCCAGCGCTTTACCCGCTGCCAGCAGTGCAGGGGCGGCGCACAGCAGCAGCGGTTGCTGGCCGATGAGGCGCGCGGTGAGATCGGCATGATGCCCAGGCGCGCCGATCCGTATCGCCAAATCCACACCTTCCGCTGCCAGATCGATACGCTGGGTGGAGAGTCGCACATCCAGTGACAAACCTTGCCAGCGTTGGGTGAGAGGCAATAACACCGGCATCACCCATTTTTCGCCCAGCAGAGGCGGAGCCGCGACGCGCAGCTGTCCTGTGGGTTCGCTGGCATGTGACATCAGCCGATTCTCTGCCGCGTCGAGGCTGGCGAGGATCTGCAAACAATCCTGGTAAAACTGTTCACCTTCACTGGTGAGCGACAGTGAACGGGTGGTGCGCTGGAACAGCTTTACCTGCAAACGTGATTCGAGGCGCGCCACCGCCTTTCCCACCGTTGAGCGTGATAATCCCAACTGCTCGGCTGCCGGGCTAAATCCACCGGCCTGCGCGGCCTGCACAAACGCGCGGATGCTGTTCAACCTGTCGACGTTAATCATCAGTAAGCTCGCTTTATTGGCGATTTTAATTCGTCAGTATGGCGAATTAATGGCGTAACTGGCGAATTAAAATCGTGGCAGGCTAAGGTTTTCCTCTTTGGAAACCTGGCATGACCCGTCCAATCTCACACTCTCCGGCAACCTTGATCAGGCTACAGCTCGGTATCTGCCTGGCCAGCTTTCTCGGCTGTATAGATTTCACAATTGTTAATACCGCGTTGCCCGCGCTACAGCGGCACTTTGGCGGTGATATTGAAGATGTGCAGTGGGCGATGACGCTGTTTGTGATGGCGCTCTGTTGCTGCATGGTGATGTCCGCCAGGCTGGCTGAGCGTTTTGGTGCACGTCGGGTGCTGTACGCTGGAATGTTGCTGTTTGGTATCGCCTCGCTGGGCGCTGGACTGGCATTTAACCTGCTGGCATTGAATATCTTTCGCTTGCTGCAGGGGGCGGGCTGCGCGGTGCTGTATACCGTTAGCGCCACTATTCTGATGGAGACGATGCCTGCAGCCAGACGGGGGAGCGCGCTTGGCTGGCTGTTTGCTGCCAACGGCCTCGGGTTGGCGCTGGGGCCGGTGGCGGGCGGCGTGCTGGTCAGCTGGCTGGGTTGGCGTGCGGTGTTCTTGCTGAATGTGCCACTGCTAGCGCTGAGCTTCCTGTTTTGCTGCGGCAGCGTGGCGGCATCAAAAAGATGTGCTGACACCCGGCTGGATATACCCGGCTGGCTGCTGATGACCGCTGGATTGGTTCCATTGCTAATCTGGACCAGCCATGTCACGCGCTGGGGCATGTTATCGCTGCCGTCAATTTTAACACTGACGCTATCGCTGCTGTTGCTGCTGGCCTTTGTCATGGTGGAGAGACGTTCGCTGCAACCGGTCATCGATTTCCGCATGCTGCGTAACAGCGGCTTTGCGGCCGCTTGTCTGTTGTCGGTGCTGCTGGCGATATTTTACTGCAGCGCATTTATGCTGATGCCGTTCCGATTGATTGCCATTTTCCATCTAAACGATGCGCAGCTTGGTCTGATGCTGCTGCCGGTGACGCTGGTGATGGCGCTAATTTCGCCCTTAGCCGGTCGTCTTGCCGATCGCTTAACGGCCTGGCCGGTGATGGCGGCAGGATTTGCCCTGCTTACCGCTTCTGCATTGCTGCAGAGCATAAGCAGCGCATCGTTATCCCATTACATGCTGGCATTTGTATTGATGGGAGCTGGCTGGGGCGCAATTCTTGGACCCTCAGTCGCCGCCGCGCTCAGCGCATTACCTGCGGCGCGCCATGCGCAGGGAATAGGCATCTCCTGGACGCTGCACAATCTCGGTGGCGCGTTAGGACTGGCGATAGCTACACAGATCTATCAAACCGCTGCGACCTTAGGTTTTCAAGCAGTGATGTGGGGGTTGGCGGGCAGCGCGCTGCTTGGCACGCTGGTAGCGATAAAGGGCGGAAGCCGTACTATGAGAGAAGTGGCTGAGTGATTTATTGGAGAGGATATACAAGCCTTATTTGTTATTAACGTGTTGTAACATTAGGGCATATTGGGCAGCCAGCTAATACCCTAAAGAAATTTTATCCACTTCATCAAGTGAACCCTGAATTATGTATATTATTTCCAAGGGTTCGTTAAAAATGTCACTTATATCAGTTTATCTGATAGGAGAGTATGATGGTTAACGGATGACCGTCTACGCTGTAGCTTGTTTCATTATCCAGAGATAAAATATTGCCACTATAAACTACGCGTACGCTATCTTTCGCGTCTTGTGTAATAGACGAAATACTGCCGTAACCTTCCATAAATGGAATCTGTTTTTTTAATTCCATTAGTAAATGCTGATTGGTGCCGAGTAAATGATCCGAAAGGTAGTAGCGATAAAGGGTGGACACTGTCGCGCCGCCGCTGTCGTTCATCGTCGTATAGAGCCATAAGTGGTCACTGATTCGATGGCTATTTTGTAATGTATCGTTGGCGCGATTATCACTTTGTGTATTTAGCCATAGCAAGCTGATGACACCTATCAATAGGCCAACTGTAATGGCGCAATGCAGCCATTTAGTAACCGAGTTGACGCGCATATTCGATGCCCTCACGGATAGCTCGTTGATCGATAGGGTCATCTCCATAAGGGGCATCGCCGTACCATCGGTTCCATTTTCCCCTTGCAGATGCCATTCCGTGCTCCTAAAATTTTCCCCGTTCTGACGATTATCATAAAACCTCCGTTTTATTGCGGGTATTAAAATAAATCTCACTAATGTGCTATACCCTTCATTCCAGAATAAAAATCATCCCGTTTGTCTGTTAAAACAGGATGCCTGCATTTTAGCGGCTAACTTTTTTACACCCTAAGATTTTGCAGTTGAATTATCTCTGCGCTACGCATTTATCACAGGTAATGGAGTTTGATCCTGTCTAAACAGAAATGCTTTGAATCTGTTGGTACTGTAACGATTATCTATTTTAATCCCTCACTTTCTCACGAGAGACTGCCGCATGCCGAAGCCCCACACTACATCTGATGCCCAGAAGCGCGCGTTGATCGCCGGTTCTGTGGGTAATTTCATTGAGTGGTATGAGTTTGCCGTTTACGGCTTTCTCGCCACGGTGATCGCGCAAAACTTCTTTCGTCTGCAGGGCGAAGCGGAGCTGACCGGTCTTATCCTGACCTATGCTTCCTTTGCGGTGGCCTTCTTTTTCAGGCCGTTGGGGGCGATATTTTTTGGCCGCATGGGCGACCGCCTTGGGCGCAAGCCTACGCTGATTTTCGTCTTGATCATGATGACATTGGTGACGACAGCCATTGGTCTCATTCCTGTCTATGCCAGCATTGGCGTGGCGGCACCGCTGATCATTACCGGGCTGCGTATTCTGCAGGGCCTGTTCGCTGGTGGAGAATACGGCGGCGCGGTTTCCCTGATGACGGAATTCGCGCCCAAAGGAGAGCGCGGACGCTACGGCGCCTGGCAATCTTTCACCGTGGCATTAGGCCTGCTGGCGGGGGCAGGCATTGTGGCACTGCTCTCTGCGCTATTGACGGCGGATGAGATGCACAGCTGGGGCTGGCGTATTCCGTTCTTCCTCGCCTTGCCGATGGGTGCAGTAGCGCTGTGGTTGCGCTATAGCATGGAAGAGACGCCGAGCTTTGTGCGTCAGCAACAGGCCAAACAACAGCGTCAACCTCAACCGGTTAGCGCCAGCGTGGGGGCAACGTTAAAAACTATCTTGCTGGCAATTAGCCGCGTGATGGTGTGGTCGGCGGCGGGTTATACCTATCTGGTGATTATGCCTACCTATTTACAGTCATCGCTGCACACCGGTTTTAATCAGGCGTTGCTGATTGCGGTGATCTCGAATCTTGGCTTTGCGGCGACTATCATTCCGGCGGGCATCCTCAGCGACAAAATCGGTCGGCGCAGCGTAATGGTGATCGCGGCATGCTTATTACTGGTGCTGGCGCTTCCATTATTGAAAGTATTACAGGCCGAATCTTCAACGCTGCTGATTAAAGCGATGGTGGTGTTTGTTGCGGGTGGAATTGTCGGATTGCTGGCCGGACCGGGCCCGGCGATGTTGGCGGAAATGTTCCCAACGCGCGTGCGCTACACCGGACTTGGACTGGCCTATTCATTATCCAATGCGATTTTCTCCGGCTGTGCGGGACTGATCATCACCTCGCTGATTAAACAAACGGGTAATCTGGATATTCCGGCCTGGTACATTATGGTGACCGCCGCGATCAGTATTCCAGCACTAATGACGCTAAATAAGAGAGATCATTTACGATCGCTGGATGAATAACAGTGAAGTCTGATGTAAAAGGGCGCCTTTGCGCTGCGCCCGGTGAAACCAATTAACTGCCGCCAACAAGGTGAGTACAACGTTTATTCACATCCCAGCTCGGTTCCGGCACCGTTTGGAATTCGGTAAAGACATTCGCGGGATTGGTCTTAGCCGTAATGGTGTACGACTGTGGAATTTCGCGCGCACCGTAGCGTGGGGCGAGGAAATAGCGCTTACCCGGTTTTGGAATCAACGAAACCCACTGGGTTATCACATAGCCAGATGGGTTATAGAGGTACTGTCCGGCGACCACGGCATTGGGTCCGCCGCCGGTCAGCTGCTGAAAAGCAACCAATCTGTTTGGCGGGACTTTACGGGTGATGACGCTGCCATCGGCGCCCAGCACGCTGGAGTCTAATTCGTAACGTTCAACGCGGTCATAACAATCGCCTTTCTTTTCATAGAAAGCGACATAAAGTGTGCCGACATGGCCTTTATATTCCTGCACCACCAAGGTTGCAGCATCAGCACCTGAATAATCTTTGTAGTCGAGCGGTAACAGCGCGGAGCAGCCTGCAAGTAGGCTAGCCGGAATAAAGGCCACCAGGCGTGACAATGATTGAATGGATAACAGCATGCGGTATTCCTTCCCTTATAAAATAACCGCAGCTGTTATCGGCACATTGTCGGTAAAGTTGATGGTAAAACGAAAAGCTATTCGGCCAATCCCGCCAGCCGAATAATGAGATGCAATAGGTTTTAGTGGTTTACCATTTGCTTAACCGCTTCCTGCACCGGCACCTCTCCACCTGTCAGCTCGATGATGATGCGGCTGACGCCTGGCTGCTCGACCAGCTCTGCCAGCGTAGCCGCGACGTCATCTCGGGAGATATCGCCATAAGGGATCGCCAGCCCGGCGCGCACCAGGCCGCTGCCTTTCTCATCCGTCAGCGTGCCGGGGCGCAGGATCACCCAATCAAGGTTACTTTCCGCCAGCGCGACGTCTGCCATCTTCTTCACGCGCATGTAGTTTTCAAAGGTGGCGGAGAGGTTCTTCGCTCTGCCGGCTTCCGGAAACGCCGAAACCAGCAAAAAGCGTGCAATGCCGGCCTGCTGCGCGGCGGCTACGGCGGTGTTTAATCCTTCGCCGTCAATAGCGTTTGTCATCTCTTCGCCACCTTTGCCGCCAGCCCCGGCGGTAAACACCACCACGTCGCTGCCCGCCATCAATGCTGCGAGAGAAGTCACATCCAGCGCGGTTAAATCGCCGTTAATCGGCTCGGCGCCCAGCTCACGTAACGGCTGTTCCTGTTCGGCTTTACGGAACAGTGGATGGGCAACATGGCCCTTTTTAGCCAATAGGGCAGCAAGGCGGCGACCAATATTTCCCGCACCGCCAATGATAAATACCTTGGACATATAGGCCTCTCTGGTGGGTTTGAAAGCTGGCAAGTGTAGGATGCGATTGTGGTTAGCGCCACTGGCGGCTTATGGAACACGGGTTGGGTCTGGAAAAAAACAGCGCAGTTTCTGCCGCTCGCGCCCGCTCTCATCGATATTCTCCGCCGCCAGCCAGCGGCTTAATGCCTGCTCAATCACTGGCCATTCGCTATCAATAATCGATAACCAATCGGTATCGCGATTGCGCTGTTTGCGCGTCATCGCCTGACGGAAACGGCCTTCGAAGGTAAATCCCATGCGCTCTGCCGCGCGACGCGATCCCTGATTCAGCGAGTCACAGCGCCAGGCGACGCGGCGATAACCCAGCGCGAAGGCCTGTTTGAGTAATAGAGTTAACGCCTCGCTGCCCAACACGTTGCGCTGCATCAGCGGCGACCAGGTGACATGGCCAATCTCGATTGCCCCGTTTTGCACATCGATATTGGCAAAGCACACCGCACCTACAGCCTGTTGGCGTGCATTGTCGATCACCGCATAACACACCAATGCGCTGTCGCTAATTTTGTTGAAAATCCACTGTTCCATCTCGATTAATGATTGCGGTTTGGCAGCGCCCAGCCAGGTCCAGTCGCGATCGTCCGGTGCCAGCGAGAAGGCAGTAAACAGCGCCTCGCTGTGCACCCGCTGCAGCGGGGCAAGCTGACAAAAGCGGCCCGTTAGCACTGCCGTGGGAGGAAAAGTGGCGGGTTGCCAGTCGGGTAAAGCCACACCAACGGGCTGACCATATTGATTGAGTCGCGTCACATCATCTCCTGACTATGCGATTAGTGAATGTGAGTTTACTCCATCACCCAATGCCCAGCGCTCACCTCGCGGTAGCGGCGCGTTTCCGGGACAAATCCCAGCGCGCGCACCGGACTTTTTAGTTCGCTGATGTCAATCTGACGTTTCACATGACGACGAGCCGGATCGGGCACCGGCACCGAGGACAACAGTTTGCGCGTGTAGTCATGCTGCGGGTTTTCAAAGATAGCCGCACGCGGGCCAATCTCGACGATCTCCCCCAGCAGCATCACCGCGACGCGATGGCTAATGCGCTCTACCACCGCCATATCATGTGAAATAAACAGATACGACAAGCCAAGACTCTGCTGCAGGTCGAGCAGTAGATTGATGATTTGCGCTTTCACCGTGACATCCAGCGCCGACACGGATTCATCGGCGATGATCATTTTAGGATCGAGCATTAAAGCGCGCGCGATGCAGATGCGCTGGCGCTGGCCGCCGGAAAATTCATGCGGATAACGTTTCATCATGCTGGCGGCCAGGCCAACGCGCTCCATCAGTGACGCCGCTTTTGCGCGCGCCTCGGCTTTGCTGCCTAAGCGATGCTGCAAAAAGGGTTCGGTAAGCGCCTCCAGCACCGACATACGCGGATTAAGGCTGGCGAACGGATCCTGGAAAATCATCTGCATGGCGCGGCGCAGGGTGCGCAGTTCATTGGCGGAGAGATTCAGCACGTCGTAACCATCAAAGGCCACTTCGCCCGCCGCTGGCGTGACAAGTCGGGTTAACGATCGTCCGGTGGTCGATTTGCCGCAGCCCGATTCGCCCACCAGCGACAAGGTTTCACCCGGCATTAAATCAAATGAGATGTTCTCCACTGCATGCACCGCGCCGGTTTTGCGGCTAAACACCCCTTCATGGATGCTGAAGCGGGTGCTGAGATTTTTCACTGATAGCAGCGGCTGGCGCGGTGTCGCGGCAGCTGCGGCGACTGCCGTTGCCTTCTCATCAAGGGAGAACTTACGCGGGCCATCAATGCCGCGCATCGCACCTAACTGCGGCACGGTGGCAATCAGCGTGCGGGTATAATCGGCGGCGGGTGCCGAGAAGATGGCGGCGGTGGTGCCGGTTTCTACTACATCGCCCTGATACATCACTAATGTACGATCGGACACTTCGGCAACCACGCCCATATCATGCGTGATAAACAGCACGGCGGTGCCTTCCTCTTCCTGCAACGTTTTAATCAGGTCGAGAATTTGCCCCTGAATCGTCACGTCGAGCGCGGTAGTGGGTTCATCCGCAATCAACAGCTTTGGCCGCAGCGCCAGCGCCATGGCAATCATCACGCGCTGACGCATCCCGCCGGAGAAATGGTGCGGATAATCATTAAAACGTTTGGCGGCATTCGGGATGCGTACCTTCTCCAGCAGACGAATCGTCTGTTCACGCGCGGCACGTTTACTGATTTTGCGATGATTGATCAGCGCTTCCGCAATCTGATTGCCGATAGTGAAGGAGGGATTGAGGCTGGTCATCGGCTCCTGAAAAATCATCGCCACCGCGTTGCCCCGCATATCGCGCATGGCGGACTCGCTCAGCGTCAGCAGATCAACGCCATTTAGCATAACCTTGCCGCTTACGCGCGCGTGGCGCATGTTGAGTAAGCGCATAATCGCCATTGAGGTAACGCTTTTGCCCGATCCCGATTCACCGACGATCGCCAGCGTTTCACCCGCCGCGACGGTTAACGACACATTTCTCACCACCTCGCGCCATTGATGGTCAACGCGGAAGGCGACCGTCAGATTTTCAATGCGCAGAACCGGTTCGACTGCTGCTGAGGCGCTGTTCATTTCGCTGCCACAAAACGCGCTGACAGGTGGCTTACCGGCAGGAAGCTGAAGTCGGTATCAAACGGGTAAGCAGGCTGCAATTTGCGCTTGCGTGTTAAGCGTTCCACATACTGATCGACTACGCCTTCCGACAGCGCCATTAAATTGGGATTAGCCAGCGGCGCCAGCTCCGGCGACAAATAGCCCGATTTGACCACCACGATTTTGGCGCTTGCCGGATCGAGGCCGAGCAGGGCGAAATCCGCCAGATTGTGATAGGGACGGCGACGATCGGCCACCACCAGCGTAATGCCGTCGATTTGCAGCAGCGCCTGTTTCGCCAGCGAACGGGCATCGTCGCTAAGATGCTTCACCACGAATTCGCCTTGCACTTTTCCGCCTGCCGGATCGAGTGAGGCACCCACGCTGAGCTGCAGCGTGGCGCCCACGCCAGCGGCAAACGCCGCATCGGTGGCGGGTTTATCGGTAATTCCTGCCACGATAACGTCTTGCGCCCGCTGGCGAATCAGTTCGGCCAACACATCAGCACGATCGCCCACGCCGCCGCCGGTAGGATTATCACCAGAATCCGCCAGAATGACCGGTGTGGTTTCACTGGCGATGGCCATGGTTACGCACTCTTCAATGCTGCCGGTAACGCAGCCAAAACTGAATTCCTCGCGTGCCTGCCAGTAAGCCAATGCCAGTTTGGCGGCTTGCTCAGATAACACATCGGCGTCGGTACCGGTCATGATTGCAGCGGCGGTGGCACGCGGTTCATCGGCCCAAACGTAGCCAACCATCAGCGACGCATCCCAGATGTGTTCCAGCGCATTAATTGCAGGTAACCGTGCATACAAACTTTTGGCTGGCTCATCTTCCGTGCTGGTACGTTCACCGGGCAACACTACTGGAATCGGCGCCCACACCACGCCCGGTTTAACCCCGCTTTGCAGGCTTTTAACCAGCATCGATACCGAGCGGCGCATGGTCTCTTCCACATCAATGTGCGGCGCAGTGCGATAGGTGGAGAACATATCGATGGCATCGATGATACGCTGCGTAACATTGCCATGCAGATCGTAGCTCACCGTAATCGGGCAATCTGCGCCTACTAACTCGCGGGTGGCGCTGATCCAGTCGCCTTCGGCATCTTCCATGCCTTCAACGTACACCGCACCGTGCATGGCGAGATAAACGCCATCCACCGGTAAATGTGCGGCCAGGCGCGTCAGGAAATCGTGCTTAAAATCTTCGTAGGTGATGCGTGCCACCGGGCCGCCGGCGATGGCGCGCGCGTGGAAGGTGGGCAGAAACTCGGCATCATAATCCTGCAGAAAGGCAAAGTAGGGGTTGGTAATCAGGTCATCACCGCGCACGATGCGGAAGTCGTCGGCATAATTCAGCACCGGATTGTAAGTACTGCACTCAGTATGAATTCCACCAAAAGCAATGCGCATAGCAGCCTCCGCTAGTCGGGTAAGTGAATGATAAAACGATACGCCGCCACACTGGCCGCGGCTCTGGCCCAGCTCTCTTCATCAATGACCATGCTGGATATCGGCGTTTTGCCGATAATCGATGGCAACACGTGGCTATCAATCGCCTGCAGCACCACGGTTTTTAGCAGCCCGTCAAACGCATCGGGCTGATGGGCAATCACAATCATTTCGGGGTCATTCATCTGGATTATGTTGGCGATCGCCAGGCCCAGCGCATGGCCGGCCTGATGTAAAATTGCGATCGCTGCGCTGTTGCCTTTCACCGCCAGCGCCTCCAGCTCGGCAATCGAGCCGCTCTCCAGCGCTTTATCGCGCATACTTTCGCGAATGGCGGTTAACGACGCCAATGTATCAAGGCAGCCGCGTTTGCCGCAGCGGCAGGGACGCCCGCCTGGTTCGATGGTGCAGTGGGCAATTTCACCGGCGCCGCCGTGCGCCCCGCGATGCAGTTGCCCCTGAAAAAAGTGCGCCGCGCCAATGCCATCACCATGGGAAATCAGGCTGAAATTGCGCGCCTTTTTCGCCACCCCGAATATCTTCTCGCTCACCGCCAGCGCTTTGGCATCGTTCTCCAGCGAAACATCCAGCCCGGTTTGCTGTTTCAACAGCTCGGCGAGCGGCACATTCTTCCAGCCCAGCAGCGCCGACTGCACGCAAACAGCCTGATTTTCATCGACAAAGCCGGAGAGGGTAACGCCAAGACCGATCAGCTGATCAGGCGAAATCGCTTTTTGCGCAATCAGCGCCGGAATCGCAGCTGCAATGGTCACCGCCAGCTGCTGAGGATCGAGATTCAGCGCCATGTCGGTGGAAGCCAGGGTGCGGCCATGCATATCAATCAACACTAAAACCACGCGCTCACCGAGCAGCGAAGCACCGAGAAAATAGGCGCTGTCGGCGCGCATTTTTAATAAAATTGATGGACGACCCTGCCCAGTAGATTCAGCAGCACTCTCCTCCAGCAGTCCGGCGCTCAGCATCTCTTTTACCAGCGGACTAATTGCGGCTTTGCTCAACTTCATCTTTTCCGCCAGCGCGGTGCGGCTCATCCCATGCGAGGCAATAAGCAAACGTAAAATTTGTTGCTGATGGGGATTGAGCATGCGGGTTCTCACAGCGTTAACACTTATGCGCTGACAATAATAAGGCCAGAAAACAAATACAACGATATTTAGTTAATTTTCTGAATGCAGATCTAATTATAAGTAAATTATATGAACCTACGTCTTGGCTTTTGTTTAGGGATTGTGGCTTATATAGCGCAATGTTTATCAACAAAGCAGTAGATATCGTATCGCTGCCCGCACATTTCGTAGCGGCGCAATTTATTGCGCAATAAATTGCGCCGCTACAGGTGGTGCGTGGTGGTAATGACGTGCATTCATTCACCGATCGTTTCAATGATTCATTGAGGGCCTTCATGGAAAGCAAACATAAGCATTTCAAGGTACTGACGCTGGCCGGTTGTCTATTGGCGTCACTGGCGAGCGCCTCCGTTTTCGCCAGTCAGCTGGTGATCATGCAAAACGAACCGCCGCGCAGCATGGACCCAGGCAACCAAACCGCGACCTTTACCGGTACGGTGCTGGATCCGATGTATGAAGGCCTGACGCGTCTCGGTGATGACGGCAAAATCATTCCGGCATTAGCGCTGTCGTGGACATCCGATGAAAGCGGACTCAACTGGACATTTACCCTGCGGCCCAATGTGAAATTCCATGACGGCACGCCATTTAATGCCGATGCGGTAGTAGAAAACTTTCAGCGCCATTTAAATACGCAGCGCGGTTTAGCGGGCAGCGGCAAAATTCGCACCTTTATTCAGGATGTGAAGAAAAAAGACGATCTGACTGTCACGTTTCAGCTGAAAAAAATTAACCCGGCATTTTTAACCGTATTAGCCTCTGGTCCGGGTTTAATGGTGAGCCCAAAAGCGGATAAAGACGGCACAATTAACAATAAAGCTGACGGCACGGGCCCGTATAAATTGCTGCAATATAAATCCGGCGAATATGTGCTTGAACAAAAGAATACCGACTATTGGGGAAAATCCTCCGGTCCGGATGAAATTAAATGGACGTGGAGCAGCGAACCTTCAGTAATGAATATGGCGCTGCAATCGGGGCAGGTCGATATTATTAACCCGGTGCCGCCGCAGTTTGCTGGCATGTTGAAAAACAATGCCAACGTCAATCTGAAACAGTCGCCGGGTGCGGCGGTGTTCTGGGTCGATCTCAATACCCAGAGCAAAGCGCTCAGCGATGTCCGCGTGCGCCAGGCGTTGAATTTCGCCACGGACCAACAGGCGCTGGTCAAAGCCATCATGTTTGGCTATGCGCAACCGGCTAACTCTGCGCTGGCACCGGTTGATCCAAACTACGACAAGAATCTGCACGACTATCCGTACGATGTGCAGAAAGCCAAAGATCTGCTGAAAGCGGCGGGCTACGCCGATGGCTTTGCGCTTTCGATTGCGGTACAGGCGCCGGATGCGCGCACCGCGCAGGTGTTACAGGGCATGTGGAGCAAAATTGGCGTAAAACTTACCGTGCGCCAGATGGAGAGCGGCGTATGGACCAAAGCCGCCTTTGCCGATGGCAAAGAGAAAGCCGCGCAGGGGACCGATGCGGTGCTGGCATCCTGGTCTTCCGGCTTATACGGCTCAGACCTGCAGTTGCGTCCGTTGTATCACACCAGCAGTTTCGCGCCGGGCGGCGCCAACCTCGGCTTCTTTAGCGACAAACAGACGGATGAACTCATAGATACCGCAGCCTCCACGCTCGACGATGCCAAACGCAAAGATCTCTATTTCCAGGCACAAAAGCAGATCAGCGGATTAGCGCCGCAGGTGCTGCTGTTCTATCAGGACGATCTCTATGCCGCACGTAAAAATATCAGCGGTGTGATCATGCAGCCGGGCGGACAAATTGTCGTGCGCGATGCGGTGAAGCAATAAACCAATGGCTGATGTGAAATGAAAGCGTACGTCGCAAAAAAGGTGCTTTCGCTGCCGCTCATTATCTTCGGCGTGTCGATCATCGTGTTTATCGCCATCCGTGCGCTGCCGGGCGATCCGGCGCGGCTGATGGCCGGCCCGGAAGCGCCGCAGGAAGCGGTGGACAGTATGCGCGTGCGGCTGGGGCTGGATCAGCCCTTGCCGCTGCAATACGTCAAGTTTGCCGGGGAAGCGCTGCATGGCAAACTCGGATTGTCGCTGCAGTCGCAGCGTCCGGTGATGACGGAAATCAGTGAGCGGTTGCCCTACACCTTATCGCTGGCGGCGCTGGCTTATCTGCTGGCGATTGCGATTGGCGTACCGGCGGGGATGACTGGCGCAATTTATCGCCAGCGCATTCCCGACCAAATCGTTATGGTGCTAACCATCGCCGGTGCGTCGATTGCTAACTTCTGGCTGGCGCTACTGGCGATGAACTACTTTGCCGTAGAGCTGGGCTGGCTGCCGCTGCTGGGCGCTGATTCATGGAAAAACTACATCATGCCCACCGTCACGCTGGCGATCTTGCCGATGGCGATGATTGCCCGCATGACGCGTTCCAGCATGCTGGATGTGTTGAGTCAGGATTACATTCGCACCGCCAAAGCCAAGGGATTGTCCTCTGGCAGCATTCACTGGAAGCACGCGCTGCGTAATGCGCTGATCCCCATCGTCACCATTGTCGCCCTCAACTTCGGCAGCCTGATTGGCGGCGCGGTGGTCACCGAATCGGTGTTCAACTGGCCGGGGATTGGCCGCTTGCTGGTGGATTCAGTGCGTTACCGCGACTATCCGGTGATTCAGGGCGTCACCCTGGTTGCCGTAACCGGCGTGGTGTTGATGAACCTGGTGGGCGAAATTTTGATTGGCTTGCTCAACCCGAAAATAAGGTTCGACTGATGAACAGTATTGAAAGCGCCGCGCTGCCGCCGCGTTCGCGCAGCCGAAACCTGCTCAGAATCCTGATCGCCAATCCGTCAATTGCCATTGGCGGCGCGCTGGTGCTGCTGGTAGTCCTCGCCGCCGCGCTGGCTCCGCTGATTACCCATTGGGATCCGGTCGAGCAGGATTTACTTAATACCTTACAAGCGCCTTCGGCCGCACACTGGTTTGGTACCGACGATTATGGTCGCGACATTTTTTCACGCGTGATTTACGGTGCGCGCATCACGCTGTTTGAAGTGAGCCTCAGCGTGGCAATATCCATGGTGATCGGCATTCCGCTCGGCATCATCTCCGGATTGGCCGGGCGCAAGATTGATGCGCTCATCATGTGGGTGATGGATATCATCTTTGCCTTTCCCGGCATTGTGCTGGCGATTTTGATTGTTAGCGTATTGGGCGAAGGACTCACCAATATGCTGATCGCCATCTCGCTGTTCTCGATTCCGGTGTATGCGCGCCTGAGCCGCAACCTGACCCTTGGTCTGAAGAATATGGAGTACATCGAAGCGGCGCATATGCTTGGCGTGCGCTATCCGCGCATCATCACGCACTATATTTTGCGCAACTCAATTGGCCCGCTGATTGTCCAGTCGACGTTAACGGCGGGCGCAGTGGTGCTTTCTGCCGCCAGCCTCTCTTTCCTCGGCTTAGGCGTGCAGCCGCCAATGCCAGAGTGGGGTACAATGATGAGCGACGGGCGCAACTTCCTTGGCCTGAATATCTATGTGTCACTCTTTCCCGGATTGGCGATTTTGATTACCGTACTGGGCTTCAACGTGCTCGGTGATGGATTACGTGATGTGATGGATAAACGTTTATGAGTGAACAACCTGCGGTAATTTGCCTCGATCTGGGCGGCTCATTTATCAAGTTAGGCGCGATGGATGCGCAGGATCAATTAACCCTGCTCGATCAGCAACCGATCCCAGCCGCCAGCTGGGAAGATTTCACCGCGCTGGTTAGCCAGATGATTGTCCAACATCAGGCGCATTTTGCCACCCATAGCCCGCTGGCGATCTCTACCGCCGGCATTGTGGCGCCAGAGTCAGGCGAGATGTTTGCCAGTAACATTCCCGCGTTTCATCAGCGCAGTCTGGCTAACGAACTGGGCGCGCTGCTGCACCGCCAGGTGGTGGTGCATAACGATGCCGACTGCTTCACCCTGGCCGAAGCGTTAGCCGGTGTCGGCAAAGGGCATAAAGTGGTGTTTGGCGCCATTCTCGGTTCAGGCGTGGGCGGCGGATTAGTGGCGGATGGCCGCATTATTACCGGACAAAATGGTTTGACCGGCGAATGGGGACACGGGCCGATTACACTCACCGAAGTGGAAATTGATGGCACAACTGTGCGCCTGCCGCGCCTGAGCTGCCCATGCGGACAAAAGGGCTGCCTCGACAGTTACGGAGGCGCGCGCGGTCTTGAGAATCTGCATCAGACGTTACATAACTGCACCGCCAGCAGCGTTGAGATTATTACACGCTGGCAGCAGCAGGATGCGCTGGCACAGCAAACCATCAAGGCGTGGCTACAGCTGGTCGGTCAGCCGCTGGCATACAGCATCAATATCACCGGCGCCTCATGCGTGGTGGTGGGGGGCGGATTGGCGTCCGTAACATCGCTGATCGCAGCATTGGACGAAGTGGTGCAGGGCTATGTATTACGCCGCACCTCACAGCGTTTAGTGATCCCCGGCGAGTTCGCGCATCACGGCGGCATGATGGGCGCCGCGCTATTGGCCCGGCAAAGTCGCCAATACTGAATTCAGGCACGTTTTGTAGCGGCGCGATTTATCGCGCGAATCATTGGCTGCAGTGTGCCAATTCCTATTTTGCGCAATAAATTGCGCCGCTACGGCATGTGCGGGTTTTTACGCTATCATATGCCGCTTACTTAACTCAGTTGCGACGATGGTTGCTGTTTAATGCGTCCACGATCCTGACTGAGTTCTTCACCTGTGGTTCGGAAAACTCATGTCATCAGTACAACCCCAACTTACTCAGCTGCCGAATGAGGCATCGCTGCCGCGTCAGAGCGTGCTGAAGGCCCTGTTCGCGCTCGGCACCGGCGGCTTTGCCATTGGTACCGGCGAATTCGTCATCATGGGCCTGCTGCCCGATGCAGCCAAAGGCCTCAACGTATCGATTCCCTCCGCTGGGCATCTCATCAGTATTTATGCCCTCGGCGTGGTGATTGGTGCGCCACTGCTGGCGGTGTTAGGCGCGCGCGCCTCACGTCGTAACTTCCTGATGACGCTGATGGGCCTGTTTGCCGCCGGTAACCTGCTGAGTGCGATTGCGCCCGGCTATTACTCGATGCTGCTGGCGCGTTTCCTTGCCGGTTTCCCGCACGGCACCTTCTTTGGCGTGGCGGCGCTGGTGGCTGCTGGCCTGGTCGAGCGCAAAAAGCGCGCGCAGGCGGTGTCGATGGTGCTGTTTGGCCTGACTATCGCCAACTTACTCGGCGTGCCCGCCGTCACTGCCATCGGTCAATGGTTCGGCTGGCGTGATGCGTTTGCCATTGTCGGCGGTCTGGCGCTGGTGACCTTACTGTTGATTTGGCTGTGGGTGCCGAACGTGGCTGGCGACAAACAGGCCAGCCCGCTGCGTGAACTCTCCGCTTTGACGCGCAAACAGGTGCTTCTAACGCTGGCGATTGGCGCGGTGGGCAGCGGCGGTTTGTTCTCGGTGTTTAGCTACGTTAAACCGACCATGACCGAACTGGCGCAGATGCCGGTGAGCTGGATTCCCGCCGTGCTGGCGCTGTTCGGGCTGGGCATGATTATCGGCAACATTGCCGGTGGCCGTCTGGCCGATCGCGGCATTGAAAAGACCATCCGCATTTTGCTGATCTGGTCATTTCTGGTGCTCAGCGCCTTTGTGTTTGCCGCGCACTATGCGCTGGCGGGTGCCATCAATGTGATGCTGGTGGGCACCATGGTGGCGCTGGCGGCGGTGCTGCAAATCCGCTTGATGGACGTCGCCGGTGATGCGCAAACCATGGCGGCAGCGATGAACCACTCGGCGTTTAACCTGGCGAATGCGCTCGGCGCGTGGCTGGGCGGCGTCACCATTTCAGCTGGCCTGGGCTGGCAGTCAACCGGTTGGGTGGGCGCGATTCTGGCGGTGTTAGGCCTGCTAATTCATGCGGTGGCGATGCGCGATGCGCGCCGTAAATCCATCACTTTTGCTCACGAAAGTCACTGATACTTATTAATAAGCACACACCGTAGCGGCGCAATTTATTGCGCATTGCCAGGATGGGCATAGTGCCTCCATTGGTAAACGCGATGAATCGCGTCGCTACGTTTGGTGCAAGTCATTGATTACGCCAGCTTCTCCTGCAAAAAAGCCATAAACACCCGATTAATTTCACTGCGCTGGCGATGCTGTGGATAAAGCGCATTCAGATTCAGCGTTGCCGGTTGCCACTCTTCCAGCACTGTAATCAGCTCGCCACTGGCTAATGCCGGCGCCACGATGAACTCGGGCAGCAGAATCAGCCCCAGCCCGGCAACGGCCGCATCACGCAGCATCTCTCCGTTATTGCTGACCATCGGCCCTTGCACGCTAATCACTTTGCGCTCATCGCCTCTAAACAGTTCCCAGCCCGTTTGGCTTTCGCGCCCGTAGCGCAGGCACAAATGCTCGGTGAGCGCTTCTGGCGTGCGCGGTGCGCCGGCGCCCTGCAGGTAGGCCGGACTGGCGCAAATCACTCGCCGGAACTCGCCGAGTCGTTTGGCGATCAAACTGGAATCGGGTAGCGTGCCAATGCGGATCGCCATATCGAAACCTTCGCCCACCATATCGACATAGCGATCGGCCAGTTCAACCTGGAACTGCAATCCTGGATGCAAGCTGAGAAACTCGGCGATAAACGGCGACAGATGGCTGATGCCAAACGACATCGGCACGCTGAGGCGGAAACTGCCTTGCAGCGCCTGACGGCGTCCCGATACCGCCAGCTCGGCTTCCTGCACATCATCGAGAATGCGCTGCGCGTGCTGCGCAAACAGCTGTCCGTTATCCGTCACCGATAACTTACGCGTATTACGATTGAGCAGACGCGTGCCAAGCGACTCTTCCAATGCGGCAATACGGCGGCTGACATATTGTTTCGACAGCATGAGCTGTTCGGCGGCGGCGGTGAAGTTACCGGCTTTGATTACGGCTACATAAATGCGGAGATCTTCAATCTGCATATTGTCCACTCATCGGTGACACTCATTGTCATTTGAACGCATTGTTAGGCAAAACAGTTTACGTATACTTATCTGCAACGGGAAGGGTAATCGCCCTCCAACAGCACATTTGAGGAGCAGATCATGATTGAACAACGCCTGTCAGAACAACGCGGAGTGGGTGACCACGGTTGGTTGAACTCACATCACACTTTTTCATTCGCTAACTATTGGGATCCGCAACAGACCGGCTTCTCCGATCTTCTGGTGATCAATGATGACCGCGTTGCCGCGGGCCGTGGTTTTGGTGCGCACCCGCACAACAATATGGAAATCATCTCCTATGTGCTGGAAGGCGCGCTGGAGCATAAAGATTCCATGGGCACCGGTTCGGTGATTGTGCCGGGCGATGTGCAGCTGATGAGCGCCGGTAGCGGCGTCACGCACAGCGAGTTTAACCACTCGAAAACGGATAAGGTGCACTTCCTGCAGATCTGGATTGTGCCTGCTGAACGTAACACGCAGCCGGGTTATCAGCAGGTTTCCGTGGCAGAGAGTGACAAGCGCGGCCAGCTGCGTTTGATCATTTCGCCAAACGGCGACAACGGTTCGCTCAGCGTACATCAGGATATTCGTATTTATGCCGGACTGTTTGACGGAGCAGAGCAGCAGACTTTCGAACTGGATGCCGATCGCTACGCCTATATTCACGTGGCACGCGGCAGCATCGAAGTGAACGGCGTGACGTTCAAAGAGGGCGACGGTGCACGGGTTCGCAACGAAACTGCGCTGCAGTTCGCTAACGGTGATGATGCGGAAGTGCTGGTATTTGATTTGCGTCCGCTGGAAGTGAATCATCCGCAGCGTTAATGATTAAAAAGAGCGCAAAGAGCAGTGCGAGCCATCGCGCTGCTTTTTTTTATGCGCGATCACAGCGTATGTAACACTTTTTCTTAACATTAATTGCAGTGATTAAGATCGCAATAATTATTTCCATACTCTCTTTAATAGATAGCCATTGAACCTAAGCATCATGGCTAAACATGGAGAGGGCAGCATGCACGAAAAAATCCCCGGAACGCGTTGGTATCGCGTCATTGCCCCAATTCTTATCACCTGCATTGTTTCATTCATGGATCGCGTCAATATCAGCTTCGCGCTGCCTGGCGGTATGGATCAGGATCTGGCGATCACCAGCCAAATGGCCGGTGTGGTCAGCGGCATCTTCTTTATCGGTTATCTGTTTTTACAAGTGCCTGGCGGTCGTATCGCGGTGAATGGCAGCGGGAAACGTTTTATTGCCTGGTCGCTGGCCGCGTGGATGGTGGTCTCCATCGCCACCGGGTTTGTCACCAATCACTATCAGTTGCTGGCGCTGCGTTTCGTGCTGGGTATTTCCGAGGGCGGCATGCTGCCGGTGGTATTAACCATGGTCAGCAACTGGTTTCCGGAAAAGGAGCTGGGACGCGCTAACGCCTTTGTCATGATGTTCGCGCCGCTGGGCGGCATGTTCACCGCCCCGATATCGGGCTACATCATTAACGTGCTGGACTGGCGCTGGCTGTTCATTATTGAAGGTCTGCTTTCTGCCGCTGTGCTGCTGGTGTGGTGGCTGGTGATCGCCGATCGTCCTGAGGATGCGCGCTGGTTACCCGCCCGAGAAAAAGAGTATCTGCTGCGCGAATTGGCACGTGAAAAGGCCCAGCATCTTAAAAAGGAACCGGTCAGCAAAGCGCCGTTAAAAGCGGTGTTCCGTAACTCGGGTCTGATGAAGTTGGTGGCGCTGAACTTCTTCTACCAAACCGGGGATTACGGTTACACGCTGTGGCTGCCGAGTATCCTGAAAAATCTTACCGGCAGCAATATGGCGGGCGTTGGCTTGCTGGCGGCGATTCCGTTTGTCGCCACAGTTCTGGGCATTTACGCCATTTCCTGGTTGAGCGATCGCACCGGCAAGCGGCGTTTGTGGGTGATGGTATCACTGTTCTGTTTCGCCGCTGCGTTGCTGGCTTCGGTGGTGCTGCATGACAACGTCGTCGCCGCCTACATCGCGCTGGTGGTGTGCGGCTTCTTCCTGAAAGCGGCGACCAGCCCATTCTGGTCGATTCCCGGACGTATCGCCGCGCCGGAAGTGGCAGGTAGCGCACGCGGTGTCATTAATGGTTTAGGCAACCTGGGCGGATTCTGTGGGCCGTATCTGGTGGGCATCATGACGCTGCTGTACAGCCAAAACGTGGCGATTTGCTGGCTGGCGGGATCGTTAGTGATCGCGGGCATCTTTACGCTATTACTGCCAAAAGCGTGCGATATCAATCCTTCCGAGCCGCGCCGACATTTGAAGGAAAATCATTTGATGAGTGTGAAACATTAAGTCGAGGCAAGTCAGGAAGGGGGACGGATAATTGCCGTATATGCAGCTGGCACTATTCTGAAATTTAACCTTGGGTAGGCGGAATAATTAAAAAGGGAGCAGCTAATTCGTTGCTCCCTTTTATACGTTTCAATCAATCGAAAGATTATGAATAGCCAGCACAGCACGCGCGGCTTCTTTGCCTTTCTTGATGAAATGCTCGGTATAGAAGTTTTCGATGACCTCAACCGGCTGGAAATTATGCGGGGTTAATGACACGGAAAACACCGGCACGTTGGTCGTCAGCTGTACGTTCATCAGGCCATCCACCACGGCTGCCGCGACGAAATCATGGCGATAGATACCGCCGTCCACCACCAGCGCCGCGCAGACAATCGCATCGTATTTGCCGGTTTCTGCCAGACGCTTAGCCAACAGCGGCATTTCAAATGCGCCAGGCACTTCCAGCACTTTTAATTGCGCTTCAACGGATTGATCGGCTAATTCTTTTTCGAAACCCACCAGAGCGTTATGGACAATTTCTTTGTGCCATCCGGCTTTAATAAATGCAATTTTAATATTGTTCATGATTATTCCGACATCACCTGTAATTTGTTCGCGCTATTAAATTAAGAGAGAAATCCATACTCTCAGCAATAATGTGTTTGTATACCATATGTTACGTTTATGATCCACCGACGCGAAACCCGTCATACTTCGAGCTGCAGGTGCGTTGGCTGCGCGTGTCCACCCCAGTCACATACTTCAGTATGCTCCTGGGGATGAACCCACTTGCCGCCTTCCTGCAACTCGAATTATTTTGGGTTTAAGTATGGAGAAAACAATTTAACCACACCCTTAATGTAGTTATTCCGCGCTTGACGGCGACCATCGCCTGCAATACAAATAGACGCGTCGGGGGAGTCTCGCCACAGAGACTGAGAGGCTAATAGCGCACTGCGCGGCTTAGCGACCCTTTGAACCTGACCCAGTTGATACTGGCGTAGGAAGACTGACAGCTTGTTAGTTTGGCTGTCTGGCGCTAAGGCAAGCTCGATGGTTGGCGCCCTTTCCCTTCTCCTGTATCTGCGGGTCTCAGTCAACACTGAGAGGCCGATGTGAACTTCCCCTTTTTAAACATCCTGGAACAGGCGCTGTGAGCCGCTGGAGCGTGCTCGGCTGCGGCGTGGCCGGCTTGTGCGTGGCAACGTTGCTGGCGGAACGCGGTGAAGACGTTGAGGTGATCGGCGATGCATCGCGGCGTCCGGCTTCCTGGTTTGCGGGTGGCATGCTGGCGCCCTGGTGCGAATCCGAAAGCGCACCGCGCGAGGTGATCTCCCTTGGACAGCACTCTGCCGCGTGGTGGCAACAGCGCGTCAGCAGCGTCGAGCATCAGGGTACGCTGGTGGTGGCGCCGCCACGCGATAGCCAGGAACTCAACCGTTTCGCCCGCATGACCGAGCAACATCAATGGGTCGATCCCTGCCACATCGAACCGGCGCTGGAAGGGCGCTTTGCGCGCGGTCTGTTCTTCGCTCAGGAAGCGCATCTCGATCCGCGCCTGGCGCTGCAGGAGATGCGTGAAAAGCTGATCGCCCACGGCGTAGTCTTCAGCTCGCATGCGCCAAGCGGTCAGATTATTGATTGTCGAGGTATCCATGCGGCGCCCGAACTGCCGCGCCTGCGCGCAGTGCGCGGTGAGATGCTGATTTTGCACAGCGATGAGGTGCAGTTTTCCCGTCCGATCCGCCTGTTGCATCCGCGTTTTCCCTGCTATCTGGTGCCGCGTCGCGGCGGCCATTTCATGCTCGGCGCCACCATGGTTGAGAGCGACGATGCCAGCCCAATCAGTGCCCGCGCCATGATGGAGTTACTCAGCGCCGCTTACGCTATTCATCCGGCATTAGCGGAAGCGCGCGTCATCGAGAGCGGCAGCGGGCTGCGTCCGGCCTATCCGGCCAATCTGCCGGAAATTCACTTTCAAAATGACACCTTTTATCTCAACGGCATGTATCGCCACGGTTTTCTGCTGGCACCGATGCTGGCAGAGCAGCTGATGCAGCGCCTATCTGGAGAGCAATCCTATGAACATTCAGCTTAATGGCCGCGCCATCAGCACCCAGGCCACCAGCCTGAGCGAATTGTTGATCGAGCAGCAAATTGATGTGGCCTGCGTGGCCACCGCCTTTAACGGCGCCTTCGTGCCGAAAAGCCAGTACGACACGCAGCTGCTGGATGAAGGTTGCCAGCTGGAAGTGCTGTCACCGATGCAGGGAGGCTAAGCGATGTTTTACGATCATGATCCCCAATCACGCTTCCTACTCGGCACCGCGGGCTATCCTTCGCCGGCGATTTTACAGCAGGCGATTGCCGCGTCTGGCAGCGAAATCATCACCGTTAGCCTGCGACGTGAAGGCGCTGCCGGTGCAGCATTTCGCGATCTGCTGACCGGACTCAACATCCGCGTGTTACCGAACACCGCCGGCTGTCACACGGTGAAAGAGGCGGTCACCACCGCACATATGGCACGGGAACTGTTCAATACCGCGTGGATCAAGCTGGAAGTGATCGGCCACGCCGACACGCTGCAGCCCGATCCGTTCGCGCTGGTGGAAGCGGCGCGCATTCTCTGTGCAGACGGCTTCCAGGTATTTCCCTACACCACTGAAGATCTGATCGTTGGCGAAAAGTTGCTGGCGGCAGGCTGTGAACTGTTGATGCCGTGGGGCGCGCCGATCGGTTCCGGCCAGGGATTGCGCAATATCGACGGCCTGCGCGCGATGCGCGCCTGGTTTAGCGATGTTCCGCTGATCATTGATGCCGGGATTGGTGCGCCGTCGCAGGCGGCGCAGGCGATGGAGATGGGTTTCGATGGCATTTTGCTGAATACCGCGGTCGCCAAAGCGGGCGATCCCATCGTGATGGCCAACGCTTTCCGTCAGGCGATTGAAGCCGGGCGAGCGGCATGTAGCGCCGGATTGATGGAGAAGCGCGATATGGCGAGTGCGTCCACGCCCATCTTTGGCCTGGCAAATCTCAACTGATGGGCGGCGATATGGAACGCTATCAACGCCAGATGATGCTGCCGGAAGTGGGTGAAGACGGGCAGCGCAAACTGCGCAACGCGCGCGTAGTGGTGGTGGGTGCCGGCGGGTTAAGCGCGACGCTGCTGCCGCAGCTGGTGGGCGCGGGCGTCGGCCATATTCGGCTCTATGACGACGACGAAGTGGCGCTGCATAACCTGCATCGGCAAACGCTGTTTACTCTGCAGGATATCGGCCAGCCCAAGGTGCTCAGCGCACAGCAGGCATTACAGCAGCGTAATCCCGAGGTGCAGATCGACGCGCTGCAGCAATCACTGAGCGCCAGCAATGTGCAGCAGGCGTTGGCGCAGTGCGATCTGGTGATCGACGCGGCGGATAATTTTGCCGTCACCTATCAGCTCTCCGATGCGTGCATGCTAACGGGCATCCCGCTGATCAGCGCCTCGGTTCTACGCAGACAAGGTTACGTGGGCGGTTTTTGTGGCGGAGCGCCGAGCTATCGCGCGGTATTTCCCCGCTTGCCCTCCTCGGCGGCGAACTGCAACACCGCAGGCGTGATGGGTCCGGCGGTCGCTGCATTGGGCGCGATGCAGGCGCAGATGGCGCTCAGCGTGCTGCTTGAGCTGCAGCCATCGCCGCTTGGCTGTCTGGTGAACTGCGATTTTGTTAACTGGCACTTCCGCCCGTTCCGCTTTGATCAGGCCGAAGAACCGCAACAGGCGGTGCCGTTTATCGATCGGCAACTGCTGGCGGCGGATGACTGCATTGTCGAACTGCGTAGCCATGAAGAAGCGCCAGTCAGCGTCGCAGAGAGCGTTGAACGCCTTCTGCCGCAGGCGATCGCCACATGGCAGCCACCGACGCAGCAACGCATTGTACTGGTGTGCGCCAGCGGCATTCGTGCCGCGCAGGCCGCCGCAGTGTTGGCGCAGCGTGGCTTTAACCAGCTGGCGATTCTGGCGGCAAATCGCCCATGAGCCACGACATTTTTTTCAACGACGTGAGCTTTAGCTGGGGCGATAAACCGCTGTGCCAGCAGCTGAATCTGCAGCTGCGCGGCGGCAAAACCACGGTGATGCTGGGACGCAGCGGCATCGGCAAAAGCACGCTGCTGCGCTTGATCGCGGGATTACTTCAGCCGCAACAGGGCGCGGTGCAGGGATTGAGCGGCAATGTGGCGTGGATGGGGCAGCAGGATCTGCTCTATCCGTGGCTGACGGTGCTGGAAAACGTGATGCTATCGGCACGACTGGGCGGTGAAAAAGCAGATCGTCCGCGCGCGCTGGCGCTGCTGGAGCAGGTAAAGCTCAGCGAGGTGGCACACGCACCGCCGCATCAACTCTCTGGCGGTATGCGGCAACGCGTGGCGCTGGCGCGCACGCTCTATGCGCAGCGTGAGGTGGTGCTGATGGATGAGCCGTTCGCCACGCTTGATGTGATGACCAAACTTAGTCTGCAGACGCTGACCGCACGCTTACTGCAAGGCAAAACCGTGTTGCTGGTGACCCACGATCCCCTTGAAGCCTGCCGCATGGCCGATGACATTTTACTGCTCGATGGCCAACCGCTGGACATCGAAAACTGGCCGGTGCCTGACGGTGTAACACCGCGACCGTTCGATGATCCCGGCGTGTTGCAGGCGCAGGCGCAACTTTTCTCCCGATTGAATACTCATGAAAACACTGTTTAGCGCGATCTATTTGTGCGTGGTGCTGCTGTGCGGCTGGCTGCTGGCGCGTCACAGCGGCGTGCCGACCTTTTTACTGCCCGCTCCGCAGGCGGTGCTTGACGCGCTATGGCTGCATCGCCAACTGCTCTGGCATCACACGTTGTATACGCTGGCGGAAATTGTGCTGGCGCTGCTGCTCGGCGTGGGTGCCGGCGTGACGCTGGCGGTGCTGATGGCCGCCAGCCCGCTGTTGCGTCGCGTGCTGTTTCCGCTGGTGACTGCCAGCCAGGCGATCCCGGTATTTGCCCTCGCGCCGCTGCTGGTGCTGTGGCTCGGTTTTGGCATTGCGTCGAAAGTGGTGGTGGCGGCGTTGATTCTGTTTTTTCCGCTGTGCTTGTCACTGTTCGATGGGCTGTGCCGCACGCCGAGCGGCTGGCTGGAGCTGGCGCAAACCACCACGCCATCGCGCTTCCGCATCTTCTGGCGCGTGCGCTGGCCCGCCGCCTTACCGCAGTTTTTTTCCGGCTTACAGATGGCGGCAGTGCTGGCACCGATCGGCGTGGTAATCGGTGAGTGGGTTGGGGCGAGTGAAGGGCTGGGCTATCTGATGATGCAATCGAACGCTCGCCTTGAAACCGCCACCAGCTTTGCTGCGCTGCTGCTGTTACTGATTCTGGCGCTGCTGCTTTCCGGCAGCGTAGCGCTTATTCGTAAGAAAACCCTCTGGCAAACTCTATAAGGATGCACCTTGAACACCCTACGTATCGCCATCACCGCTTTGCTGCTGCTGACGACCAGCAGCGCGCACGCTGCAGAGAAAGTTCGTCTGCTGCTCGACTGGTTTATCAACCCGAACCACGCGGCGATTTTTGCTGCCCAGCACAGCGGCGCCTTTAAAAAAGAGGGGCTGGAGGTGGAGATGATCGCACCAGCCGATTCAGCATCCGTGCCGCTGCTGCTGGCGGCGGGGAAAGTCGATCTCGCTATCAGCTACCAGCCGCAGCTGTATACGTTGGTGGAGAAACAGGTGCCGGTGATCCGCGTCGGCACCATGGTCAACCAGCCGTTGAACACGCTGACGACGCTGTCGAGTGATATCCACTCGCTCAAGGACTTTGCCGGGAAAACCCTGGGCTACGCCGTGCCGGGCACCGAGGATGTAGCGATCCGCAATATGCTGAAATCGCAGGGCGTTGATGCCGATAAAGTGAAGCTGATTAACCTGAATATGGACGGTGAATCGGCGCTATTGACGCACAAGATTGATGGTGCGATGACCATTTTCCGCAACTATGAGCTGTTGGATCTGCAGGACAAAGGCGCCCATCCGACGGTGTTCAAGCCGGAAGATCATGGTGTGCCAGCGTACGACGAGCTGATCATTTTGGCGAACCAGAAAACAGCGGCGCAGGATAAACGTATTCCGGCGTTCCTGCGCGGTCTGGATGCCGGCGTGGCGTGGCTGCGCGCGCATCCGCAAGAGGCGTGGCAGGCGTTTATCAAGCAATATCCGGAGCTGAACACCAAACTGAATCATCAAGCGTGGCAGGCGACGCTGCCGTACTTCGCTGCGCACAGCGCAGAGTTTGATCGGGCGCGCTATCAGGCATTTGGCGAATATATGAGAGCGAATGGGGTGATTAAGGATGTGGCGCCGATGAATCGGTATTCATTGTAGTGCGATAAGGAGTGGCGCGGTAAGGTGCGCTGGGTCCCTCACCCCAGCCCTCTCCCGCGCGCGGGAGAGGGGGCCTATGGTGCTCACCATAAATATCGCCACTCCACCTAAACATTCCACTCCACCTAAACATTATTCTCTACCTAAACATCCCCTCTCCCGCTTGCGGGAGAGGGCTAGGGTGAGGGCATCCGCTCTCCAATTTCCCTTGCACACCGCTGTATTTTTGATAATGATATTTATTCTCAACTATCAAGTCATGGACAACCTGATGCGTTTCCCCGCTCTTTCTCTGCTGCTCAGCCTATTTGTTATCTGCACTAACGTCCAGGCCAACGCCAGCTGGCCGCGCACCATCGAAACACCGCAAGGCCCATTTACGTTGCAACAGCCGCCGCAGCGTATTGTTTCGACCAGCGTCACGCTGAGCGGCACCTTGCTGGCCATTAACGCGCCGCTGATCGGCTCTGGCGCCACCAGCCGCAACAGCAGCGTCGCGGATGCGCAGGGCTTCTTTACTCAGTGGAGTGAAGTGGCGAAAGCGCGTCAGGTAAAACCGCTGTATGTGTCGCAGCCGAACGCCGAAGCGATTGCTGCCGAAGCCCCGGATTTGATTGTGATGGCCGCTACCGGCGGGGATTCGGCGCTGCGTCTTTACGATCAGCTACGCACCATCGCACCGGTTTTAGTGATCGATTACGGCGATAAGAGTTGGCAGGCGCTGGCCTTGCAGCTGGGCGAGATCACCGGTCACGACGCGGATGCGCAACAGGTCATTACGGCGTTCGATCAGCGCGTTGCCGCGGTGCGCAAAAAGATTACGCTGCCGCCGCAGCCAACCTCTGCCTTGGTCTATTACGAAGATGGGCGGGGTTTAAACCTGTGGACACCGGCGTCGGCGCAGGGCGCGTTGTTAAAGGATTTAGGTTTTACCTTAGCCGCGCCGCCCGCCAGTTTCCAGGGCAGCACCAGCATGGGCAAGCGCAATGACATTATCCAGATGAGCGGGGAAAACATGGCCGATGGCATCACCGGCAACACCCTATTGCTGTTTGCCGCCGATGAAAAAACCGTGCCGCAGGTGGCGAAGAATCCGTTCCTCGCCCATTTGCCAGCGGTGCAGCAGCACGACATTTTTGCCATGGGTAACGACACTTTCCGCCTTGATTACTACAGCGCCAACAATATGCTCAGCAGCATCGAGCGGCAGTTCTCGCATTAAGCATCGGCGGTGGCCGGCTGCGGTGTCTCCGGCTGATGGTTAAGACGCGCGGTGCGCAGGCCGCGCGCCGCCAGCGACAGCAGGACCAACAGGCCCGCGGCCAGGCCGCCAAACCACAGCACGCTGCTCAGCGGCGCCAGCGCCCGTGCCAGCGCGCCTAAACCCAGCGCACCCACCGAATCGCCGGTGACATCCTGTGCCGTTCCCAGACTGTTCACGCGGCCCAGCAGCGCATCCGGCGTATGATGCTGCGTCAGCATAAACTGCAGCAGCGAGGCGATGGCGTTACTGTAGCCGTAACACACCAGCGCCAGCAGCGCGGGCAGCAAATGGCTGTAGAGACCGAGCGAGGCGATGCAGGCAAACGCCAGCAGCGCGCAGCCAATCAGCACCAGCCCCGGACGCGTTAACTGTCGCACCCAGCCGCTGGTAAACGCGCCAATCATCGCACCCAGCGGCACCGCCGAGTACATCAAACCTAATGCCGAGGCATCGGCGTGAAACGCCAGCGCCAGCGCCGGGAACAGGATACGCACCGCACCGACCATGCTCAGCAGCAATCCAACCAGCACCACCGCGCCGACCACTTTATGCTGGCAGACAAACTGCATGCCGCTCGCCAGCGCGCGCAGCGGATGCTCTGGCTCCTGCTGTTCAGGCTGCATCGTCGGTAAACGCACCAGCGGAATTAGCGTGGCGAGCGTGCCGATAGCGGCGACGGCAAAGGCCCAGCCGACGCCTGCTGCGACGATGATCATGCCGCCGAGCGCGGGTGACAGAATCGCGCCGAGGCGTACCGTCAGCATGCTGAGTGCGCCGGCTTCCGCCAGATGTTCGCGACCGACAATTAGCGGGATAACCGCCATCAGCGCGGTCATGCCGAGGGCGCCAAAGAAGCCATCCCAAAAGGCGAGGAAATAGAGCGCCAGCAGCGAAGGCGCCGGGCTGAAGGCATTCAGACTGAGCAGCACAAAGCCGATACCGCAGGTGCCGCGTGCGAACAGAATCAGCTTGCGGCGATCGTAGCGATCGGCCAGCACGCCGCCGAGCAGCAGGCCGATAAACATGCCGATGCCATCGAGCATCACCGCCACGCCCACCTGCAGCGTGGAACCGGTCATCGCCTGAATCTGCACCGGTACGCCCACTGCCAGCATGCCGAGCGCAAACACCGATAGCATGCGAGCGCAGAAAATCGCGCGGAACGATGCGTTGTTTTTCAACAAACTAAAATCTAAAAATATCGAGGGCTTAGCCATATATCTCCAACAATAAATCCCATTTGCATCACCCGTAGCGGCGCAATTCATTGCGCGTCTTTAAAAAGAGCGCGATAAATCGCGCCGCTACGGTGTGTGCCTTGTTTAACGCCCAGCTAACAGCTGATTTATCAACGGCCCCAACACTTTCAGCGAATCCGCTGAGAGAATATCGGCGTGTTCGCAATCCAGCGGGAACAGGGTGAGCTCATCCACAAACGGCGCCCAGCTGGCGCGGACATCCATATCCGGCGGCACGGTTTTTTGCGCCATAAACAGCGTGGCGCTGCCGGCATAACGCGGGGTGCGCGCTTCCGCCAGGCGCGCTACGGCGTCTTTGTAGTTGGCCACGATGGTGCTAAACATCGCCGCTTTCTCCGCCCGCAGCTGTGGATCGCGTTCGTCTTCGGTCGCGGCCATAAACTCGGCCTGCTCGCGTGCCACTTCGCGCTCCGCCTCATCGGCATCCGGCGTGCGCCAGTCCTGACCTTCTGCCGGATAGGTATCCAGCAGGCCGAGGAAGGCCACCTCTTCACCTAACGCCTGCAAACGTGCGGCGATACCTTGCGCCAGCGTGCCGCCGAGTGAATAGCCGAGCAGGAAGTAAGGCCCGCGCGGCTGCTGCTGGCGGATCGTCGCCAGATGCTGGTCGCACATCGCCTCCACGCTGTGACACGCCGCAATTACCCCGCCAGGGCGCGGCGATTGCAGGCCGACAATTGGGAAGTCGCCGTCCAGATAGTGCAGCAGGGCGCTGTACTGCCAGGCGAAACCGGATGCCGGATGGATACAGAACAGCGTGGGGCCGCTGCCTGCGCGCAGCGGCAGCCGTTCACCGTTGCCGCCGGTTTCGCTGCTGGCGTCGCCGTCGAGCAGCGCCGCCAGCTTCTCCACGCTGCGTGCCGCGATGATCTGCCCAATACTCAGCGGCGGCACATCACGACGACGCAGTTCTGCCGCCAGGCGCATTGCCAGCAGCGAATGGCCGCCGAGCGCGAAGAAATCGTCATCGGCGAACACGCTGTCGCAGCCCAGTAGCTGTTGGAACAGATCGGCCAGCAGATGTTCGTTGGCGCTGTCCGGCACTCTACCGCTGCGCGTGCTGAGCTGCGGCATCGGCAGCGCTTTGCGATCCAGCTTGCCGTTGGCGCTCAGCGGCAGATCGTCGAGCAGCAGATAGCTGACCGGTTGCATATGCGCAGGCAAACGTTCTGCCAGCTGCTGCTTCACGCGCTCAATGTCCAGCGTGGCGCCCGCATCTGCTACCAGCCAGCCCAGCAGCTGACGGTTATCGACGCCCGGTGTCGACTGCTGCGTAAGGCTGCGCGCCGCAACGACGGCCTGCGCCACGCCTGGCAGCGCGACTAACGCCTGTTCGATTTCGCCCGGCTCAATGCGCTGTCCGCGCATCTTCAGCTGATCATCGCTGCGCCCCAGATACTCCACCGCACCGTCGGCGCGCCAGCTGGCGATATCGCCGGTGCGATACATGCGTTCCCCTTCGGCAAACGGCGCGGCGACAAAGCGCTGCGCGGTGAGATCGGCACGATGCAAATAGCCATCGGCCAGTTGCACGCCGCTGAGATAGAGATCGCCTGGCACGCCAACCGGCACCGGACGCAGCAGGCTATCCAGAATATGCAGCTGCGTGTTCCACACCGGACGACCAATCGGCACGCCCGGCCCGTTCAGCCCCTCCAGCGCGCTGCCGCTGGCCGGTTGCCAGGTGACATCGACGGCGGCTTCTGTCGGGCCATACAGATTGTGCAGCGGTGCGGTAATCAGCGCCTGATAGCTGCGCGCCAAATCGCACGCCAGCGCTTCACCGCTGCAGAATACGCGACGCAGGCTCGGGCAAGCCTGGTCAGTTTGTGCCGCCAGATGGCCGACAAACGCGGCCAGCATCGAGGGCACAAAGTGCAGGGTGGTGACGTGATAGTCGTCGATCAGCTGCCACAGCGCCTGCGGATCGCGATGCGCCTCCGGCGGTGCCATCAGCAACTGCGCGCCGGTCATCAGCGGCCAGAAGAACTCCCATACCGACACATCAAAGCTGCACGGCGTTTTCTGCAACACCACATCGTCGGCGCGCAGTGGATAGCTGGCCTGCATCCAGCGCAGGCGGTTGACGATGGCGTGTTGATTCACCACCACACCTTTCGGTTTGCCGGTGGAACCCGAGGTATAAAGGACGTATGCCGGGCGCTGGGCATCCGCTGGCGGCAGGCTGTGGCGGGCCTGCGCCTGGCTGGCGGCTAAGGCATCAAACAGCATCAACGTACCAAAGCTGGCAAAGCGGCTCTCCAGCGCGGATTCGGTGATCACCACCCATGGCCGCGCATCGTCCACCATATAAGCCAGACGCTCATCGGGATAACCGATATCCAGCGGCAGATACGCCGCACCCGCTTGCAGAATGGCGGTGAGCGCGATACTAAGGCGAACCGAGCGCGGCAGCGCCACGGCAACGATATCGCCCGGCATCACGCCCGCTTCAATCAGACGATCCGCCAGTAATCTTGCCTGACGCTGCATTTCGCCGTAGCTCAGCTGATGTTCAACGTCCAGCAGCGCCAACGCGTCCGGGGTACGCGCCGCCTGCTGGGCAATCGCCTGCTGCAGGGTTTCGGTTTCCAGCTGCACGCCAGTGTTGTTGACCCAGGCAAGCAGCGATTGCTCAGCCAGCGTTTGCAGTCGCCACTGCGCCAGCGGCAGATCCGGCGTGGAGACCAGCTGCTGCAGCAGCAGTAACAGCCGCTCGGCGAGGCGTTGCGGCTCAGTGACGCAGTCGCGATACTCCATTAACAGCGTCAGCTGTTCGCCCGGCAGCACCAGCAGCGTCAGCGGATAGTGCGTGTAACCACGGTTGTGAATCGCTTCGCAGCGCACGGCAGCATGGGCATCCAGCAGCGTTTGGTTGTCCGGATAGTTCTCCACCACCAGCAGGGTATCAAACAGCGTACCCGCGCCGACCAGCTGCTGAATCTCGGCCAGACCGAGACAATCTTGCTCAATCAGTTGAATTTGCTGCGCCTGGTGATCGGCCAGCTGCTCCAGCAGTGGCCGCTGATGATCGAACCGCATGCGTACCGGCAGCGTGTTGCTGAACAGGCCAACGTGCTCATCGATGCCATCGATATGACCAAAACGACCGGATACCGGGGCACCAAACACCACATCCTGCTGGCCGCTGGCGACGGACAGCATCAGGCCCCATAAGCCCTGCATCACGCTGTTCAGGGTTAATCCGCGTGCGCGGCATAGCGCATAGAGGTCGCGCTCCAGCGTGGCATCCAGCGTAATGCGCTGCTCATGAACCGCGCTGTCGGCGGCCTGCGGATAGAGCAGCGTCGGCCGCACCTCGCGCAGACACGCCTGCCACTGCTGACGCGCTTCATCGCTGTCGCGCTGGCTGAGCTGACGCACAATATCGGCGTAACTGCTGCTGTGCGCGGGCAAGGTTTGCTGGCGCAGCGCACAAAGCAGATCGTGGAGGATCACCGGCGTTGACCAGCCATCCACCACCAGATGATGCGCATTGAGCAGCAGCGTCCAGCGCAGGCCGTCGCGATGGGCGATTAATGTGGCCTGCAGCATCATCGGCTGGTTGAACAGATCCTGCGCCAGCGCCTGATGCTCCAGCGCCAGCAGCGCCTGATCTTCGTCTTCATCAGTCAACTGATGCACCTTCAGCGGCCAGTGCAGTTCACCTGCTGGTAACAGCTGCAGCGGCTGCAGGCTGAGTTCGGCGTCGAAGCGTGCCGCCAGCTGTGGATGACGGCGCAGCACCGCGTTCAGCGCCTGCTGTACCGAGGTCACATCGATAGCGCCGCTCAGCGTTAGGCGCGTTAACGAGTTATAGCTGCCTTGCTGCGCGCTGGTTTGTGCGTGGAACAGCAGGCCTTTTTGTAACGGCAGCAGCGGCAACGCATGGCTAAAAGCGCCGTGACGCGCATACAGCTGTTGCAGCACTGCATCGTCGATGCCTGCAAGCGCGACGTCGGCGGCGACCAGCGTGTTGGCGGCCTGTTGCGGCTGCTGGTGAGCCAGCGCCATTAACGCCTGTGCGCCGCTGGCCATGGCCTGATGCAGACTTTCAATCGCTTCGGCGTTCAGCACGCCGGCGGCCCAGCTCCAGTTAAGCGCCAGCTGCGTCGCGTGAGATTGCTCCTCGACGAAGACGTTGAGTTCCAGCGCGTGCTGCAGCGGCAGCGCCTCATCCTGCAGCACCGCAAAGGTGTCGCGGAACTGCTGCGCAGTGCGCTGTGGCGACCAGTAACCGCTGCGCTGCGTGAAGCGGCCGAGGTAGTTAAATAGCACCTGCGGCGCATGTTGTGCCGCCAGCTGGGCCAGCGCCACACTACGATGCGCATCGAGCCAGCGCAGCTGACCGTAACCGATACCGCGATCCGGCACCGCGCGCAGCACCGCTTTCACCGCGCGCACGCTGTCATTGAGCGGCGCGTGTGGATTGTCTGGCAACGGCAGCAGCAGCGGGAACTCCGCCGTCAGCCAGCCGACGGTGCGCGCCAGATCCTGCTGCGCATGCAGTTCAGCGCGACCGTGCGACTCCAGCGTGACGCGTTGCAAGGCGCTGCCGTTATGCTGGCGCAGCGCAAGGGTCAGCAGCGTCAACAGTAACTCTTCGCTGGTGGCGCGATAATGGTGCGGCAGCGTGTTGAGCAGCGCATGCGTGGTGGCTGCATCCAGCAGGGTGCGTTGATGCTGTTGGCGATCGCTGAGCTGTATGGCGCGCTGTCCAATGGGCGGCAGCGGTTCAGCCAGCATCTGTTGCCAGAAGGGCATTTCGTTAGCGCGCGCTGTGAGGTTCGCCAGCAAGGACGCCGACCAATCATGCAGCGAGGTTTCCTCGGCGGGAAGAGTCAGCGGCGTGTTATTCAGCAGCGCTTCACCGGCCAGTTGCAGCTCATCCAGCAACACACGCCAGGAAACGCCATCAACGATCAGATGATGCAGCGTCAGCACTAGTGCGCAGCTGGCGCCATGTTGTTGCAGCAGCGTGGCTTTGAGTAGCGCACCGGCCGCCGGATCCAGCGCGTTAGCATCCTCGCTAAACGCCTGCTCCGCCGCGCTATCGCGATCCTCCACGGCCAAGGCGCGTACGCGGGCAGGGCGTGACGCCAGCGTTTCGCCGACCACCAGCCGATCGCCGCGCGTGAAGGCATTGAGTGCCGGATGCGCCTGCGCCAGTTGATCGATCAGCTGTTCTACCTGCGCGAGCTGTAACTGCGGCGGCACCGACAGCAGCACGCCATGCGCGAAGCGTGCGTTGATGCCCGCTTGCGCATTGAACCAATGCAGGATCGGCAATCCGCCCAGCGCGCCCTGCTGCGCCACGCGCTCGCCGCTGGTGTGCTGCGCCAGCGGCTGTAAATCACGCGCCATGCGTGCAGCGGTACGTTCAGCGAAGATTTCGCGCGGACGCAGCAGATAACCGGCGCGGCGCGCGGCGGTGCTAAGTCCCATCGCCGAAATGCTGTCACCGCCGAGCGCAAAGAAGTCATCTTCGGCACCTACGCTTTCCAACCCGAGCAGGCCCGCGATCGCCGAGCAAATCAGCTGCTCCTGCGGCGTGCTGGCGGCGCGGCCTTGGCTCTGCTGCGCCTGTTGCGGCTTCGGCAGCGCCTGACGGTCAATCTTGCCATTCACGTTAAGCGGCAACTCCGCCATCACCATCAACACCGGCGGCACCATGTAATCCGGCAGCTGAGTGGCGAGCTGCGCCAATAAACGCGCGTTGAGCGCGCTATCCGCACGTAGCGCGTCATCCTGCACCGAGCAGTAGCCAATTAAGCGATGCGTCGCGCCCATCACTTCGGCGATCACCACGGCGGTACTGACTTCCGGCAGCGCCACCAGCGCGTTCTCTACTTCACCGAGTTCGACGCGGAAGCCGCGCACTTTAATCTGGTGATCGGTACGGCCAATAAAGGCCAGCTGGCCATCCTGACGCCAGCGCATCAGGTCGCCGCTGCGATACATCACGTCGCCCGCGCGGAACGGGTTGGCAACAAAGCGTGCGCTGGTGAGATCGGGACGACGCAGATAGCCGCGCGCGATGCCGGTTCCGGCGATATACAGTTCGCCAGCACACCCGATGGGCACCTGACGCAATTGGTTATCCAGCAGATAGACTTCGCTGTTTCCCACCGGACGACCAATCACCGGCTGCGGCGAGGCCATGACATTGGCGCCGAGCGTATCGATGGTGTATTCCGACGGGCCATAATAGTTGTGGATCTCCATCTGCTGCTGTTGCTGCATCAGCTTCCACAGTGTCGGCGTCGCCGCTTCCCCGCCAATCATCACAAACGATGGGCGATGGTTGTCGGCTTCCAGCAGGCCGCTGTCGATCATCTGCGAGAAGAACGACGGCGTGATATCCAGCAAATCGACCGGCACCGCATTCATCTGCTGAATCAATCCCCAGGCATCGCGGCGCAGATCTTCGTCAAAGATATTCAGCTCGCAGCCCATCAGCATGCAGAACAGCGGTTCCCACGAGGAGTCGAAGGAGAATGACGCGGTGTGACCGGCGCGCATGCGGCGCGGGCTATTGGCGCTAAAGCGCGCAATCGCCGGGCCGAACAGGTGTTCGCGGTGCGACAGGAACAGATTGAGCAAGCCCTGATGGGTGCTCATCACGCCTTTGGGACGTCCGGTCGATCCCGAGGTGTAGATCATGTAAGCCAGATCGTCGCCGCACAGCTGGGTGACCGGCGGACAACTGGCGTGGGCGTTAAGTTGATGGTTTAGCGCTACATCATCGATGCACAGATGCGGCAGCACCGGCATCTGTGCCAGCGTGCTGGTGTGTGTCAGCAGCAGTTTAGGCTGTGCGTCATCGCACATCAGGGTTAAACGTTCGCGCGGGTAATCGAGATCGAGCGGCATATAGGCCGCGCCGCTCGCCAGCACACCAAAGATGGCCACCAGTGAATCCACCGAACGCGGAATGCCAATGGCGACTACGTCGTCAGCGCGCAGACCGCGGGCGATCAGCAGATGCGCGAGCTGCATGGCGCGATCGGCGAGCTGGCGATAGCTCAGACTATGCTCGCCGCACACCACCGCGATCTCATCGCCATGCTGCGCGGCACGTTGCAGCAGGATATCCACGATAGTGGTGGTATTGGCGGGTGGCAGGATAGTTGGGCCGCTAGACCAGCGCTGCAGATCGCGTTGCTCCTGCGGTGCCAATAATGACAGTGCACCAAGGGTGAGTGTGGGTTGTGAGGCGAGCTGACTTAACAGATGGCTGATGCGATCGGCGTGACGTTGTAGCGTTTGCCCATCGTAACGTTGCGGATTTGCCACCAGCGTCAGCTGCAGTGCGCCATCGCGGAAGCCCACTTCAAATTCCAGATCGTCAACCGGGCCCATCGCCAGCGTATGGGTGGCGGCAGGATGACCATCGAATTGCAGATCGTCGTGATAGACCTTGACGTTAATCACCGGACCATACAGCGCCTGGCTGCTGCCAACCAGACCCAAATCACGACGCAGTTGCTCCGCCTCATAGCGCTGATGGCGGCGCGCTTTGCGGATTTCACCCTGCAGCTGCTGCACCAAATCCGGCAACGTCATCTCATCGCTGACGCTAAAAATCAGCGGCAAGACGTTCACCACCGGTCCGAGCGTTGAGATTGCCGCTGAACCCATGCGACGCATAAACGGGAAGCCAATCGATAAGCGCGCACGATGGCTCATGCGTGCAAGATAAGCGACCAACAGGGCGCTGACGATATCGCCTTCGCTGCTGTCAGCGAGCTGTGGTTGTTGGCGCAGCGCTGCCAGCTGCGGCAGCGTCATCTGACAGCTGATTGGGCGCGCGCCAGCAGCGGTCACGCTTTCGCTGGAGAGCGAAAGGGTTTCCGGCAGCTCCGCTGCGTAGCTATGCCAGTGACTGGCTGAGCGAGTAAAGGCGGCAGAATCTTGCCACTGTTGATACTCCTCAATCACGCTGGTGAAGGGGGTAAACGGCGTGGGCGCTGGCATTTCACCGGCACACACGGCGGCGTAGATCGCCGCGACGCGCTGGGTCAGCGCTTCAAAGCTGAAACCATCCACCAGCAAATGGTGATAACGCTGATACCACAGCCAGCTGCCGTCGCCGATGCGCAGTAGCGCGTGGCGATAGAGCGGTTTGTCGCCGTCGGCAGGCAGCTCAGCGGCGAGATCCGCCTGCATTAGCTTGTGTGCCTGGCTGCTGGCGTCGGCGCGCTGGCTGAAATCGTGCCATTCCGGTGCGATGGGTGCTTGTGCATTGAACCACTGCGCTGGATTGCCCTCATCGTCGAGACCAAAGCGCGCCTGCACGGTATCCGCTTCGGCCATCGCCTGACGAATAGCGCTATCCAGCGCGGCGCGGTTGATGTTGCCGTGCAATACGCTGTAGTGCGCCACGGTAAATTGATTGCGCTGCGGCGCAATGCTGTCAGCAATCCAGATGCCGGGCTGCGCCGCCACCAAAGGATAGGCCGCAGAGGGAGGTTGTTTGTACGTTGCCAAAGGACAATTCCTGTCTGATTCCCGTCATCCTTCAGGCTGCAGCGGCGTTGGCTGCAACCCGAAGGATGATGGGAATAAATTAATTAAATGATTAAAAGTGAAAATCAGGCTGCGGTAGACGACGTCTGTTGCGTCGCTGGTCGCATGTCGTGCCAGTTGGCTTCAATAAACGCGATGGCGGCGGCACGCGTTAGCGGCCCTGCCACGTTATGCCAACCCGCCGGTACCGGGGCAAACGCTGGCCACAGGCTGTATTGCTGGCGCGCGTTGAGCAGCACCAGAAAATCCAGCGCATCGTTATCAAACGGATTTTGTTGTTCAGACATGATGAGTACCTTCAGAGGGTGAGGTTGGGGAAAGAAAATCGGCCAGCAGCCAGCGGCAGCCGTCGATCAAACCGCCACGCCAGCACAGCGCATCGTGCCCTCCGGCGTAGCGGCGAAAATGTAATTCATGGCCTGCAGCCTGAAGCACCGGGGCGATCTGCTGGTTGACGTACACCATGTCGGCCTCGCGATCGCCCACTTCCTGAAAGATCTTCAGCTTGCCCGGCGGCAGCGTGCCTTGCTGCAGACGCTGTAGCAGCAGGCCAGGCGCGTGATGCTCGCGGTTGGCGTAATCGCGGATGTACTGCAGATTGGGCCACCAGAAGGAGCCGGATTGGGTCAGAACGCGGCCAAAGCGCTGCGGCCAGTGCAAACCGGCATAGAGCGCGGCCAGTCCGCCGTAACTTTGCCCAGCCACCAGCGTGCGATTGGCGTCGCTGCTGAACGCGGCGTGCTGGCGCGCCAGCGGTAGGAGTTCCTGCTGCACTGCTTGCCAGAAGGTGGCGTTGCACGGCAATTCAGCTTCGCGATGCTGACTGTCGATGACATCGATAAACAGCCAGCAGGTCGGCGGCAGTTCGCCATCCGCGGTGACCTGATCCAGCGCGCTGAAAATCGGTTGGCCATACACCCAGTTTTGTCCGTCGAGCAGAATCGCCAGCGGACGCTGTTCAGGCCGATCGGTTTGCCCGGTGCTGTACAGCCAGACGTTGCGCGTCACGTTGAGCAACTCGCTGTGCCACTGCAAGGTTTGCAGCGCATCAGGCCAGGTTTCAGCCAGTCCGGCATCCAGCGCGCGCCATGCGGATTGATCCGGCGCATCCGGCATATGTGCGTTGCTCAGGGCAAAGCGTCGGCTGCTGAGAAACGGCGGCGTGGGGTTGAGTTTGTCGGGAATCGCCAGCGGCATCAGCGAAATCCACCATTTGCGCTGCAGCGCGCGACACGCCTCTTCGTCGCCACAAAACAGCGGTGGCAACTGCTGCGCGGTGGCGGGGATCAGGCTGTAACTGCCGCGCCAGTCTGACTCAATATGCGTCGACCAATGCCAGACGTCGCTGTCGCCCACCCGCAGCAAACTTTCCGGTGCTTCGCTGTGGTGATCGGTAACGCCGTTAATATCGACATACACCCGTTGCGTGGATGAAAGTGCGGAGTGGCCTTCGGGATCGCGCCAGAAGAAGTGCATGGTGGTTTGGCCGGTGTCGTCACGCTCCACCAGCGGCGTTCCGGCGGCGTAAAGCCGCTGCCACCAGCCATCTTCACCCACATCTGCCTGCTGCAACCATTGCGCAACTGTCCCGGCGGGCAACCACTCATCTGTCATTTTATCTGCGCTAGCTAGAAACATCCTGCAATCCATCTCCACATTTTGTTCATGATCTTTACTTAATCAAAGCTAATGCAAATGCTATTGATAACGATTTACATTTGCAATATGATTTTTCGCGCCTAATAAACCTTCGTATTTTCAGTGGATTATTTTGTGAAGGACGTCACGCAGGGAGATTAGGACCGTAAATAACTCAAGGCAGTAATATTTCAATCCGTTACAGCCGCGCCGTTGGGCATGGCGAACGAACGGATTATTTCATCTACAAGGCAGTTTGAAACAGAGATGGCAACTATGTCCGTTAACGCAAAAAAATCAGCAATACCTGCTGTGGCACTGCAATTCAGATTCAATCGGTTATATCTCTCCCTGGCCTCAATTTTGTTGCTGGCACCTGCGGCATTCAGCGCGGCCGCGGAAGAAACCCTTACCGTGAATGCCGATACGCGTGAAAGTGTGACCTCACCGCTGCAGGGTTATGTGGCGAAAGAGAGCGCGGCAGGCACTAAAACATCCACGCCGCTGCGTAAAACGCCGCAATCCATTTCGGTGATTACGCGCGAGCAGATGGACGACCAGGCGGCGGCCTCGGTGGCAGATGCGCTGAGCTACACCAGCGGCGTGCTGACTAACTATCGCGGCAACTCCAATCGTAACGATGAGATCATTGCGCGCGGTTTCCGCTATGCGCCGAAGTTCCTGGATGGGCTGAGCTATGGTTTGTCCGGTCAGGGGGGCGCAGCAGGGCAGATCGATCCCTGGCTGCTGGAGCGCGTAGAGATGATTCATGGCCCAGCCTCGGTGCTGTACGGCCAGGTGAATCCGGGCGGTATTGTTGCCATGACCAGCAAACGCCCGACCGCGCAGAGCATTCACAAAGTACAGCTCAGTAGCGGCAATCAGCATTTGGGTGAAGCGGCGTTTGATTTCGGCGGCAAGCTGAATGATGACAACACGCTGTTCTACCGCCTGAACGGCATCGCCAGCACCAAACATGAGTTCGTCAAAGACAACAAACAGCAGCGAATGGCGATTGCGCCAGCGATCACCTGGCTGCCCAATGCCGATACCAGCTTCACGCTATTGACGATGTATCAGAACGAGCCAAAAGCGGGCTATCGTAACTTCCTGCCCGCCAGCGGGACCTTGAAAGAGAGCAGCGCAGGCTTCATTCCTTACGACTTCAACGTTAGCGATCCGAGCTTCAACGAAGCCAAGCGCGAGCAGACGTCAGTCGGGTATATCTTCGAGCACAACCTGAGCGACAACGTCAGCTTCACGCAGAATTTGCGCTACAGCAACATGGACGAATCGTACAAATATCTGGTGTATACCTTTGATGCCGATAACGATCACTCGATCAACCGTCGTCCGCAGCACGACAAGATCAAGTCGAAAGAGTTGGGCCTGGATAACCAGCTGAAAGCCACGTTTGATACCGGCAATGTCGCGCACACTGTGCTCGGCGGGCTGGATTACAAGTGGAGCGACGTCGATAACAAACTGTGGCTCGACAGGGGCGATCAATACATTCTCGATTGGGCTAATCCTACGCGTATCAGTATTAACGAGAACGATCTGACGCTGACCACCAGCACGCGCAAGAAGCTCGATCAGGTTGGCGTTTATCTGCAGGATCAGCTGGAGTGGAATCAGTGGAATCTGCTGCTGTCGGGGCGTAATGACTGGAGCGAAATTCGCACCCAGGATCGCACCGATAACAGCGAATCCCAGCAGAATGACAACAAGTTTACCGGCCGCGCGGGTTTGCTGTATGCGTTTGATAACGGGATTTCACCTTATGTCAGCTACAGCACTTCATTTGAGCCAAACCTGAGCAGCGGCGCACCGGGCACCGATCCGTTTAAACCGACCACCGGCGAACAGACGGAAGTGGGCGTGAAGTATCAGCCGGTTGGCTGGGATGCGGTCTTTACCGTTTCGGCATTTGATATCACGCAGAAAAATATCACTGCCTACAACAACGTGACGGGCTATAACGAGCAGATCGGTAAAGTGCGTTCGAAGGGTATTGAAACCGAAGCGCATGCGCAGATTACGCCTGAGATCAAACTGTTGGCCGCCTATACCTACACCGATGCGGTGACCAAAGAGAGCAGCATCACCGAACGTATTGGTCACTCACCGTCGAGCATTCCGCGTCATGCGGCGTCAGCGTGGGGCAGCTATACCTTCCTTGATGGCGTACTGAACGGCTTTACATTGGGTAGCGGCGTACGTTACACCGGCACCACGCCAGCGGATGAGACCGGCACCGACAACGTGCCGCACTACACGCTGTATGACGTGATGGCAAAGTATGAGCTGGGTGAAGCGATGAATTCGCTGCGCGGCACCACGCTGCAGCTGAACGTTAATAACGTAGCGGATAAGCACTACGTAGCCTCTTGCAGTAACTCCAGCGCCTGCTTCTACGGCAGCGGTCGTTCGATCGTCGCCTCGGTTAACTACAGCTGGTAATTCCCGCGGCGGCCTGACCGGCCGCCGTTTCGTTGCACATCGCGTGCGGCACGCCTGCCAATGAAACATTTCCTGACCGGTTTTCGGAAAATACTGTATTTGTGTGACTGTCATCACTCTGCAAGGCACGCTAAAATGAACGCTTCTCATTTAGCAGGGGTTTTTCGTCACGATGTTATCGCGTTTCACTTTGGCCACTCTGATGGCAACAATCATGCTTACCGGCTGCGCTCGCCTTGCCGCCGTTACCGGTACATCCACTGACACCACAGCCGCCGCTGATACCTCCGCGGCCCAGCCTGCGACCGGCGCACCCATCGACAACAATGACTCGCCTTCTCCCTTTGAGACCGGCCCAACGGTAATCAACGTTTCGCATCTGGTCACGCGCACCGATGACGGCTCTTCCGTTTATGTAACGGTTGATGGTCAGGATGCCGGTTTGTTGAAGAAGGGTGAGAAGCGCGAGATTCGCGTGGCGCCGGGTAAACACCAGATTGGTGGTTACGTGCAGACGCTATTTGGTTTTGGCAAAGTGACGATTGCTTCCGTGGATGTCACCACCGATCCAAACAGCCCGAAAAACGTGGTTTATTCTGTTACGCGTCAGAAGCCAGCGTTCAGTGAAACCGACGCTACACCGCCGAATAATTCCTGATTTTGCTCTGAGCGCCGCGTGCTCTGTAGGGTCGCCATTTATGGCGACCGTATCGACCTCAGCTGCGACTGAACACCAACTTCAAACCCGCAACGGTAAAGCAACAGGCCAGCAGCGCATCTAATCCACGGCGGATGCGGCGATAGAAGGCTGCCATCACTGCGGTGGAAAACAGCAGCGCATAGCCCCCAAACACCAGCACGCAAATTGCCGCACAGCCAGCGATAATCATCGGTAAGGTTGACGCAGCGGCGCCCGGTTTAAGCGCTACCGACATGATGGCTACCCAGGTCAGGATCGCCTTGGGATTGCCGACGTGCATTAAAATCCCCTGACGGAACATTGTGCCAAAACGCGCTTTTTCGTTGCCCGGCGCTAATTCCCCGACATCCGACTTACGCAGTGCCGATTTTCCAGCCTTATAGGCCAGCCACAGCAGATATAAACCACCGCCAATCTTCAGCACAATCAGCAGTTGCGCGAAGGTAGCCAACACGGTGAGTACGCCGCAGGCCGCCAACAGCGCCCACATCATCGAACCGCCAATCACGCCACTGGCTAAGGCTAACGCCGCGCCGCGTCCCTGTTTCATGGCCGTGCCCATAATCGCCATGTTGCTGGGACCCGGACTGGCGGTGGCGACGAAATAAGTGGTGTAGATCAAAATCAATTCATGTGAAAGCGCCATAGGTTCCTCTGCAATGGCTTTGTTAACATTCTGTTATATCGGCCAGACGGCTGCTTTCCTAATGAATATGCTTCATGCCGCCAGAATGTGTTGAATCGCCAGAAACATCGGGATTGCGCCAAATACATTTGGCGGCTCATGCAATGTTACAAACCCCAGACGGGTGTAAAAATTCACGGCTTGCGGTTCGGCATCCAGATAAACGCCTTTTACAGGCAATGCATCATGAATTATTTTGACGTGGTCGAAGAATGCCCCCAACAGATCCTGGCCATAACCTCTCTTTTGTTCACGGATTGCCACTCCCAGCATGACTAAGCGCACAACGCCTACTTCAGCTGGCATTGAACCTGACAACACACCAGTAAGTTTCTGCTTCAATAGGGAATAAGCGCTGAACGTACATATTCCTAACAGCTCGCCTGTGTTAGCGTCGATCAACGCTTTAGCTGCGCAGTTTCCATCTTTTACGCTTTTTTTAAGCGAGTTGCGTACAAAGGAATTAATGATTGCATTGCCGCAATCGAAGTGTTTATTGCCGGGATAGGTGATGTCTGCCTGGTAAGCGCACACCATAACGTCGGTGCTATTTGTCGACTTTTCCATCTGCTCTTTTCCTTCGCATCAACGCTTGTAATGCCAGCGTCGGAGCTGCAGGTTCAGACATGAGCTGATTCACTTGCTGCCAACTCTCTTCAGAAAGCTGACGACGTCGCTGATTATCCAAAACGGTTTCTGCACGCTCAAGCGCCGCATTTAAGATAAAGGCACTCAAATCTAATCCTGCAGCGGTAGCTGCTTCCTTAAGAACTTCTTTAAGATTTGAACTGGTTTTTAATTCGACGCGCGCATCTTTAACAGCGCGCGTATCGGTACTAAGTGCGGGTACTTTTGGCATAGCGAGAGCCTCGTAGAGTAAAAACGCCTCCTGTTGACGTCAGTCCTTAAACTTATGCAGCGTTGCATTATGAGTGATGTCTTTCAATTCAGTTAGCCTTGTACGGCTGATAACCGTATGTGGACAAATTACCCTTACCGCATAATCATGTCAATGCGTACGGTTAATAGCCGTATTAAATTCATCCTCCATTTGGATTTTGCTGTTTTAACTTCAGTGACCTTGCAACTCCTTACGCAACAGCACTAACTCGCCCGCCAGGTCGCGGCAGAGCATCGCCATCATTAGATGATCCTGTGCATGCACCATAATCAGCGTGACCGGCACTTTGCCGCTGCCTTCATCGGCGCCAATTAACGCAGTTTGGATCTTATGCGCCGCCTTTGCAGCTTCGTCCGACGCCGCTAACGCGTCATCCGCCCCTTGCCAGTCGCCTTTGCGAGCTTGCTGAATCGCCATCATGGCTTGCGATCTCGCCTCACCGGCATTAATCAGCAACTCCATCATCGTTTGTTCAAAATCCATAGCCGCCTCACTTATTGGTATGCCAAATTAACGTTAACGATGCTACCGGAATACCAAAAAGAGGTTCCGCGAGCAGGATCACAGAAATTAATCACGATAATCGCCATTTTGGTATGCCACGAACCATCAAGCTCATGCATAACACTTAAAACCGCTGAGGGTTGACCAATGTCTCTACAGGAACGTCTTATCGATTCACTGGGTAGCTTTGCCACGCGATTCAACAGCTACCGCTACATCATGGCGATCAAAGCCTCGTTTATTACCTTGATGCCGGTGATTATTGTCGGTGCTTTTTCGGTGCTGATTTCTAACATGGTGCTCGATCCGAAAAATGGCCTCGCCAGTTTCGCGTCACTGTCGTTTCTCGCCGATTTAAAACCGATCACCAGCAGTATTAATTACGCGACGCTGAGCTTTCTGAATATTGGTGCAGTGTTCCTGATTGGTATTGAACTCGGCCGCATCAACGGCATTAAAACGCTGTTTCCGGGCTTATTGGCGATCATCTGTTTTATCTCCGTCACGCCCACCACGCTGCAAATGCTGGTGGACGGGCAGATGCATGTGGTCACCGATGTGTTGGCGAAGCAGTTCTCCGATACCAAAAGTCTGTTCCTCGGCATGTTTATTGCCATTCTCTCGGTGGAGATTTATTGCCGGCTGGAGCAGGTTGAGCGGCTAAAAATCAAGATGCCGGATACCGTGCCGCCGAACGTGGCCGCGTCATTTTCCGCGCTGATTCCGTCGATCATCACCGTCACGCTGGTGGCTACCTTTGGCTTTATCTTCCATCAGATCACCGGCATGTACCTGTATGACGCCGTATATAAAGTGGTGCAGCAGCCGCTGGAGTCAGTGGTGCAGAGCCTGTGGGGCATTCTGCTGTTGATGTTTGTTGCCCAGCTGTTTTGGGTGATTGGTATTCACGGCAACCAAATGGTGAAACCGATTCGCGAGCCGCTGCTGCTGGGGGCAATTCTGGTCAACATGAACGCCTTCGAGCAGGGTAAGGAAGCGCCAAACATCATCACCATGCCGTTCTGGGATGTGTATATGAGCATTGGCGGTTCAGGCCTGACGATTGGTTTGTTAACCGCGGTGATGATTGCCACCAAACGTAAAGAGATGCGTGAAATCGCCAAACTGTCGTTTGGACCGGGCCTGTTTAATATTAATGAGCCGGTGATTTTTGGTATGCCGATCATGCTCAATCCCATTCTTGCCATTCCCTTCATCATTACGCCGCTGGTTACCGGTTCGATTGGCTATTTCGCCACGGTGATGGGTTTCGCCGGTAAAGCGGTGGTGATGGTTCCCTGGACCACGCCGCCGATTATCAACGCGTGGCTCTCTACCGCCGGTTCGATGGGCGCGGTGGTGACACAAATTATCTGCATCGTGGTTTCGGTATTGATTTATCTGCCCTTTGTCAAAGTGGCTGCGCGTCGAGCTGAAGCGGCGGAAGCGAAAAATTTGCAGGCAGAGCTGGCACAAAATTAAGGAGAACCTATGAGTAAGCACACCATTAGGCTGCCGGAAGGCTTTATTCTCGGCGCGGCGGCGTCGGCCTGGCAAACCGAAGGCTGGAGTGGCAAAAAAGCGGGGCAGGACTCTTACCTCGATGCCTGGTATCAGCAGGATCGTCATGTCTGGCATAACGGTTACGGGCCGGCAGTGGCGACGGATTTTATCAACCGGTTTCGCGAAGATGTGGCGTTAATGAAAGCGGCAGGGCTGACGCACTATCGCACCTCCATCAACTGGTCACGTTTTCTCACCGATTATGAGAACGCGATTGTTGATGAAGAGTACGCGGCCTATTACGACCAGTTGATTGATGAGATGCAGCGCCAGGGCATTGAACTGATGTTATGCCTCGAACATTACGAACTGCCGCTGCAATTGCTGGAGGCGTATGGCGGCTGGCAGTCAAAGCATGTGGTCGAGCTATTTACGCGCTATGTCGAAAAGGTGTTTGCCCGCTACGCCGGAAAAGTGACGCGCTGGTTTGTTTTTAATGAGCCGATTGTGGTGCAGACCCGCGTCTATCTTGATGCGATACGCTGGCCCTATGAGCAGAACACGCATAAATGGATGCAGTGGAATCACCATAAAAATCTTGCCACGGCGAAGGTGGTGAAACTGTTCCGCCAGCAGGGATACGCCGGCACGATTGGCACCATTCTTAATCCTGAGGTGACTTATCCGCGATCGTCGGCCGCGCACGATGTTCAAGCCGCGCAACGCTACGATCTGTTTTATAACCGGGTATTTCTCGACCCGGCGATCAAAGGCACCTATCCCGCTGAAATGCTGCAGCTGCTGGCTAAACATGACGTGCAGTGGGACGCGACGGAGGAGGAGCTGGCGATCATCGCCGCCAATACCGTCGATGAAGTGGGGCTCAATCTTTACTATCCGCATCGGGTGAAAGCGCCTTCTCGTGCCTGGCATCCGGAGACGCCGTTTCACCCCGCTTTTTATTACGAGCATTTTGAGCTACCGGGCCGCCGCATGAACAGTTCGCGCGGTTGGGAAATTCAGCCGCGCATTGTTTTCGACATGGCGCAGCGTATGAAAGAGGAGTACGGCAATCTGCCGTGGTTTGTGGCGGAGAGCGGCATGGGCATCGAAAACGAAGCGCAATTTAAGAATGCGCAGGGGGAAATTCAGGACGACTACCGCATTAACTTTATTGCTGAACATCTTTACCAGGCGGTGCGCGCGCGTGAAGCGGGCAGCAACTGTCTGGGCTATATGCTGTGGGCGTTTACCGACAATGTTTCACCGATGAATGCGTTCAAAAACCGCTACGGACTGATCGAGATTGATCTCGACAATCAACGCCAGCGGCGGATGAAGAAATCGGCGCACTGGTTCCGTCAGTTGCGTGACTCGCAGCAATTGACCCTCAATATTGACGATGAAGCCAAATAAGGACGACCTATGAAACGTATTATTCTTGCCTGCGCGGCCGGCATGTCGACTTCGCTGCTGGTCACCCGCATTGAAAAAGAGGCGATAGCACGTGGCCTTGCGTATCAAATTTATGCCATTCCCGAGCAAAACCTGCGTGAAGAGTTACAAAATTACGGCCAGGAGGTGGTCGTGGTGCTGCTGGGGCCGCAGGTACGCTTTAAGCTGGAGGAGAATAAAAAGTTGACCGACAGCTATCAGCTGCCGATTGCGGTGATTGATAGCGTGGCGTACGGCACGTTGAATGGTGCAAAGGTACTCGATCAGGCGCTGGCTTTGGTACACTAGCGCCCAGATAGCAGTAGGGTTCCGGCTCGCAGAGGATGCGACCGGACCTGGTGCACCATGATGGAAAAGGGTGAGAGCGTGGAAAAAGCCGGAGCGCCACAAGAGAAAAAGCAGTATCAGGAAATTGGTCAACATCTGCGTCAGCAAATCCTTGATGGCCATTATCCCGTTGGCTCACGACTGCCGCCTGAGCGCCAGTTAGCTGAAACCTGGGGCGTGAGCCGCACCATTGTGCGTGAAGCGTTGCTGATGCTGGAGCTGGAAGGCACCGTAGATATTCGCCAGAGCTCCGGCGTATACGTGATGCGCATTCCTTCCGCCAGTGAAGATGCAGAAGAGGCCTTTTTCCGCAGTGATGTCGGCCCGTTCGAGATGTTGCAGGCGCGTCAGCTGCTGGAGAGCAACATTGCGGCCTTCGCCGCCAAAATGGCCACCAAAGCCGATATCGAAAACCTGCGTCGTACGCTGGAGCAGGAGCAGCGCGCCATCGCACTCAATGACAGCAGCCAGGATAACGACAAGTTATTTCATTTGCTGTTAGCAGGCGCAACGCAAAATCAGATGCTGCTCGACACGGTCACCAGCGTCTGGCGTCATCACGAAGCCAGCCCGCTTTGGCAGCAACTGCGACCGCAGTATGAAACCCGCGCCTATCGCCTGAAGTGGTTAGGCGATCATCAAACGATTCTGGCGGCGCTGCGACGTCGTGATGTGATGGGATCCTGGCAGGCGATGTGGCAGCACCTGGAAAACGTCAAGAACACGCTGCTAGAGTTGTCCGATGCGGATGCACCAGACTTCGACGGTTATCTGTTCGAATCAGTGCCGATTTTCCAGGGAAAATTGATGTGATGATAATGAGTTAATCCAGGAAAACCGGCATAGCCTTTCGTAGGGTCGCCATTTATGGCGACCACTCATCCCTCTACGCACCGCAGCGGTGCAATTTAACTCTACCCGCAAATATTTAACCACTGAAAACTGCAGGCATTGTTTATTTGCTTATGATGATTTATTAACTCCTGCACTAATTTGTGACGCTCACCCCTCAATTTAATAAATAATGCACTGAATTTGTGCTGCTCATCATGAAATCGACATAAGAAAACAATATATCAGCGCATAAGCCGCTTTATTTCGATTTATGCCAGCTGCAGGTAATAAATAACTTACTAAAATTATTGTTATCTATCATATGTTTATTTGTGATTATTCCGAATAAGTTCCCCATCTCGTGGTTAATTTAAAACCTCGCACCTGTCATATTCATGTAAAAAAACCGTTGCATATCCATTTTTTAAAATGATAAAAGTTTCTCACTTGCTAATTATTTCTCATTTTAAAGGTGACCAACAATGGCTCTTGAAACGGCTGAAGTGCGTATTTCTACCTCATGGCAGCGCCCAGAGAATAAATGGCTGGCGGCATTTGCTGAATTTCCGGTTGCCAATATTGGTGACGCGATGGAAAGACTGAATATGTGCGATGGTGGCATTGTTCCGGTCTCCTCAAAAACGGCATTTGTCGGCTTTGCCTTTCCGGTGCAGGTCACGGCAGGCGATAACGCTGCGGTGATTCGCGCACTGGATTACATCCAGCCGGGCGACGTGATGATGATCAACGGCCAGGGACACATCGATCGGGCGCTGGTGGGCGAGCAATTGACGCAGCGTTTTCAGCATGCCGGTGCGGTGGCGCAGGTTATCGACGGCGCGGTTCGCGATCGCAGCGTGATTGAGTCCACCGGCTTACCCACATTCTGTCGCGGCACCACGCCGGCAGGTCCGTTCAAAAACGGTCCTGGCGTCATCGGTGAGCCGGTCGCGATTGGCGGCGTGGTGTGCTGCGCCGGCGATATTGTGGTTGGCGACGATGATGGCGTCATCATCATTCCGTTCTGGCGTGCAGAGGCGGTATTAGCGGCGGTGCAGGAAGTCGCACGCCGTGAAGCAGAGATGACGGCAGAAGTGACGCGTCAATATAAGTAAGCCTTTGGCTTCACGAATTCCGGGGATGTATCAACACACTTTCAGGGCAAACCAATGACGAAATCACATGCGGTAACAATGGATTACGCTTTGCCGAAGGACGGAACAACCAAAAATAACGTCGTACGTCGCGCCTCTCTGGCGGGCGGTGTCGGCTCGTTTGTTGAATGGTATGACTACGGTATTTACGGCTTATTAGTCAGCTCGCTGGTGCTGGTGTTTTCCGCCAGTGACATGAGTAGCAGCGACTCAGGCCTGATGCTGACTTACCTCGGCTTCACCGTGAGTTTTTTTGTTCGCCCCTTTGGCGGCGTGATCTGCGGTTATCTCGGCGACAGAATGGGGCGTCAGAAGCTGCTGGCGATTTTACTGCTGATGATTTCACTGGCGACAGCGGCAATTGGCCTGCTGCCCAGCTACGCCAGCATCGGCTGGGCGGCACCGGCGCTGCTGATTTTGCTGCGCATTGTGCAGGGCTTTTCTGCCGGTGGTGAAGTCTCCGGTGCGGGTTCGTTCGTCGCGGAGTACGCCGAAGATCACCGCCGCGCGATGGTGATGTCACCGCTGGTAATGGGATCGTTTATCGCTCTGCTGTTCGGCAGCTTGCTGATCAGTGGATTGATCAACGTGTTCGGCAGCGAGGCGATGACCGCCTGGGTGTGGCGCGTGCCGTTTTTGCTGGCTATTCCAATGGCGTTGATTGGCGTCTACATCCGCACGCGCATTGAAGATACGCCTCACTTTCAGATGGTAAAAGCCAACAAGCGCGTGGTGCGCAATCCGCTGCGTGAAGTGCTTTCCTCAAAGCGTCATCTGAAAGCGATTGGGCTGGCGATCACCTTGCCGGCGGTCAACGGACCTGGCTATTACATCCTTTTTGTCTACATGCCGACTTATCTGAACAAAGTAATGCACTTCCAGCAGATTCAAAGCCTGATGGTCACCGCCTGCGGGTTGATCACCATTATTGGCGCGATTCCGATGATGGCCTGGCTGTCGGATCGTCTGGGGCGTAAGCCGCTGCTGGTGGCCTCCGCTATCGCCATGGCGGTGCTGGCCTGGCCCTGTTTCTGGCTGTTGACGCTCGGCATGTTCCCGCTGGCGTGTATGGCGGCGATTCTGCTGGCCTTTGCCTTCGCCGGACATGCTGGCGTGATTCAAGCCACGCTGGCCGAAATGTTTCCTACCAACGTGCGTTACAGCGCCTACAGCATCGGTTTCAACCTCTCCACGGTGATCTTTGGCGGCTCCGCGCCATTGCTAATGACCTGGCTAATCGGTCTGACCGGCATCGCCAGTATTCCCAGCTATATGGTGATTTTCACCGCCGCGCTGACGCTCATCAGCACGCTGTATCTGAAAGAAACCGCCGGTAAGCCACTCGCTGCCGAGTGAACGCCGTAGCAATCAGCTCACATCTGGATTTCGAGGTCACTATGAAAAACGCGTCACCCTGGCGGATAGGGTTTGATATTGGCGGCACCTTTACCGATCTGGTGCTGTTGAATGATATCTCTGGCGAAGCGCTGCGGCATAAAACCCTCACCACGCCGGAGGATCCTTCGGAAGGTGCCTACACCGGCTTAACTCAGCTGGTGGAAATGGCCGGGCTTAAAGCCAACGACATCCATACCATCACCCATGGCACCACGCTGGCTATCAATGCGCTGCTGGAACGACGGGGCGCGAAGACCGCCTTGGTGGTCACGCGCGGTTTCCGAGACGTGCTGGTGCTGGGGCGTGAGTATCGTTATGACATCTACGACCTGAACGGTGCACCGGCACAGCCGTTACTGCCGCGTTCGCAGTCATATGAAATTAGCGAACGCGTGACGGCGCGCGGCGCGGTAATTACGCCGCTCGACGAAGCCGAAGTAGTGCAGCTGGCCGCAGAGCTGCGCGACAAAGGCTATGAAGCGGTTGCCGTGCTGTGTATGCATGCCTATGCCTGGCCGGATCATGAGAATCAAATCGAGGCTATTTTCAGCCGCGAACTGCCCGGTGTGTCGATCTCGGTTTCGCACAAAGTGTCGCGTGAAATCCGCGAATACGACCGCGGCGTATTAACCGCCATGAATGCGTTTGTTCAGCCCAAAGCGCGACGCTACATGGCGCGTCTGGAGAACAAACTGCGTGAGGGCGGCTTCGTCTGCGACTGGCTGGTGATGGGATCGAACGGGGGGTTAATGGCACCGCAGGTTGCCGCTGATTATCCCACGCGCATCATCGAATCTGGTCCGGCGGGCGGTATTGTCGCCACTGCCGCCTTTGCCCGGAAAAACGCCCAGCCGCAGGTGCTGGCGTTTGATATGGGCGGCACCACGGCCAAAGCCTGTGTGGTGCGAGATGGCCAACCCTCCATCACCATTGATTATGAAGTCGGGCGTGCGGATCGCTTGCTGAAAGGCAGCGGGTTGCCGGTCAAGCTGCCGGTGGTGGACATGATTGAGATTGGTGCCGGCGGCGGCAGTATCGCCCGCGTCGATTCACTCGGGTTGCTGGAAATCGGTCCGGAAAGTGCCAGCGCCTGGCCGGGGCCGGCCTGCTACGCGCGCGGCGGCGAACGGCCAACCGTCACTGACGCCAACCTGGTGCTGGGCTTGCTCGATCCCGATGCGTTCCTCGGCGGGCGCATGCCGCTGGATGTCGCGGCGGCGCGTCAGGCAATACGCCGCGTGGCCGAGCCGCTCGGATTGAGCATTGAAGATGCCGCCTGGGGCATTCACGAAGTCGCCAATAGCAAAATGTCCGAGGCACTGCGCACCCATTGCGTTGAGAAAAACGTGAGTCCAGCACAGATGACCATGCTGGCGTTCGGCGGCGCAGGCCCGAGCCACGCCTGGTCGCTGGCAAAACAGCTGAGCGTCAAGCGCGTCTATTTCCCCAATGGTGCGGGCGTTTACTCCGCCTTCGGTTTACTAACCGCACCGCCAAGCGCCGACTTCGTACGCAGCGATCGCTGCCGCCTGCAGCCGGGCATTGATGTCAAACGCATCGCGGCGTTGTTTGCCGAAGGTTTTGACGAAGCGATCACTACGCTGGCGGCGGCTAACGCCGATCCCAACAGCGCGCTTCAGCAGAAACTCGCGGGGGTGCGCTATGTCGGTCAAGGCTCGGAACTGACCGTGACGCTGCCGGAAACCTTCCTCACCCAAGGCGATGTAACCGCCTTAATTGATACCTTTGAAGCGGCGCACCTGGCGCGCTTTGGTCGCACCTTGCCGGGACAAGGGGTGGAAGTGGTGAACTGGCGTGGCCGCGTGCAGACCACGCCGCCGACGCTGAATACCAGCGATCGATTGCGCCACGCTGAACCCGAAGCGCGTGAGAAAAGCTTGCAGGTGTATCTGGGGCGCGAGCAGGGCTTTAGCGCCTGCCGCGTGATCCCGCGCAGCTTGCTGGTAACCGGTGAAGCGATTCACGGCCCGGCGCTGCTGCAGGAAAAAGAGTGCGCGATTTATGTCGGTCCTGGCGCGTCAGCGCAGCTGGACCCACAAGGCAATATTTTGATGGAGCTGAACTGATGAGTGCGACAAACCCCGATCATCTGCGTTTTCTCGACGATCCCATTAGTCTGCGCATTACATGGGATCGGCTGGTCAGTATCTCGGAAGAAGCGGCGGCCACGCTGGTCAATATGGCGTTTTCCAGCATTATCCGCGAAGTTGGCGATTACTCCTGCCTGCTGATGGACGCCAGCGGCAGTTCGCTGGCCCAACCGAAAACCAGCGTCCCGGTGTTTATTGGCACGCTACCCGCCACGGTGCGCCATCTGTTGGCAAAGTTCCCGGCGGAGACGCTAAAACCCGGTGATGCGCTGATCACCAACGATCCCTGGCTCGGCACCGGCCATCTCAATGACGTGACGGTGGTTACGCCGGTGTTCCGCGCGGGCAAGCTGGTGGCGTTTACCGGCGCAGCGGCGCACATGTCGGACATTGGCGGCTCGCTGAATATGGGATCGTCGCGCGACATGTTCGAAGAGGGCTTCCTCATCCCACCAAGCAAATTGATGATTGCGGGTGAGGTTAATCAGCAACTGCTGGATCTGTTCCTTGCCAACGTGCGCTCGCCGGATCAGGTTGAGGGCGATCTGCACGCCATGCTGGCGGCTAATCAGATAGGTGCCAACGGTCTGCTGGGTTTGATGGATGACCTGCAGCTGGAATCCGTTACGCCGCTGGCGGAAAAAATCCACTCGCTGACTGAAATCGCCATGCGTAAAGCGATTGAGGCGGTGCCGGATGGGCGCTATGAAGCGGCGGTCGATATTGGTGACTATGAAGGGGATATCCATCTCAACGTGGCGGTAATTGTTGAGGGGAGCAACATCACTATCGACTACGCCGGCTCCTCCGCGGAATCGCTGTTTGGCAGCAACTGTCCTATGTCGTTCACCTATGCCTACAGCGTTTATCCGCTGAAGTGCCTGCTGGAGCCGCATCTGCCGAATAACGAAGGCTGCTTCAAATCCATCACCGTCACCGCGCCGGAAGGCTCGATTGCCAATGCGCGTCCACCTTGTGCGGTCGAGATGCGCAACCGTGTTGGGCATATGGCGCACGCGGCGATTTTTACTGCGCTAGCGGAGATCATGCCGGATCGCGTGATGGGCCACTCCGGCAGTGCGCCGGTGACCTGCGATGTGTTCGCCGGGCAGTTTGATGACGGGCGGCGGTTTGTTGAAAGCCTGTGCGTGAACGGCGGTACCGGCGCACGCCCTGCCGCAGACGGCATTGTCACCGGCTTTCCCGGCAACATGTCCTCCACACCGGTGGAACTGATTGAATCTGCCACACCGCTGCTGTTCCTGCAGAAATCCATCGTTCCCGATTCCGGCGGTGCCGGTCGCTATCGTGGCGGCGTGGCGCAACGCATGGTGATTCGTAATACCAGTAAATATCCGCTTTCGCACAGCATGTTCTATTCGCGACAAAAACACGCGGCAGAAGGCGTTTTGGGCGCGGCGGCGGGTGCGCCTAACTTTGTGGCAATTAACGGCGAATCGCTGGCGAAACCGGTCGGCCGCCATGATGTGTTACCTGGCGATGAAGTCACCATTCAAATGCCAGGTGGCGGCGGCAAGATGCCGGTGGCCGAACGCGATCTTAAGGCCATTTTGTGGGACGTACAGGAAGGTTACATCACTGAAGCAGGCGCGTTGCGTGATTATGGCGTGAACCTGAATGAAGCTAAAAGGAGTTAAAGCATGGATTCGTTAACGGGAAAAGTAGTGCTGATTACCGGTGCTGGCAGCGGCATTGGCAAAGCAGCCGCGGCGGGATTTGCCGCACGTGGCGCCCAGGTGGTGTTAGTGGGTCGTCGCCAGTCGGTGCTGGACGAGGTCGCAGCAAGCTTGCAGGCGCAGGGCGGCACGGTATGCGCTTATGCCGCAGACATCGCGCAAAAAACCGAGGTTGAAGCGCTGGTGGCGTGGGCGATTGCCGAATTGGGACGCGTCGATATTCTGGTCAACAATGCCGGTAGCGCCAGCAAAACCCTGAACGCGCGCTGGATTGCCGAAGAGGAGTGGGATCAGGTACAGGACGTCAATATGAAAGCGGTGTTCCTGCTGACGCAGGCGCTGCTGCCGGAGATGTTAGCGCGCAAGGACGGCACCATCATCACCGTCTCCTCGCTCGCTGCGCTGCGGCCTAATCTGCTGGGCGGCGCGGCATACGGCGCGGCGAAGGCGGCGGTGCGTAACTTCATGACCTATCTGCACAACACCTTTCGCAATGACGGCATTCGCTCAACCTGCATTCTGCCTGGAGAGGTGAACACGCCGATTATGGATAACCGCGCCAATCCACCGGATCAGGCAGTTCGCGATGGCATGGTGCAGCCGGAAGATGTGGCTGAAGCCATTCTGCTGTGTGCCAGTTTGCCGGCACGTACGGTGGTGGAAGAGTTGATTGTCGCGCCGACTTTCCTGCGCGATCTCTCCGGCGATCTCGAGATCAGCCGCTGGAAAAATGCCCCGGCAATGTGCCAGGCCGAACGTGAAAAACCTGAATAGGACACCTTATGTCGAGCCAAATGTTTAAAGCCGCCGAGGCGGTGTTACGCGTAGAGCGCACTTCGCTGCGGGTGCAGCAACCCGCGTCCAGCGGCGATATGGTTTCACTGGCGATGGGCGAACCGGATTTCGACACGCCGCCGCGGATTGTGCAGGCGGCGGTGGAAGCACTGCAGGCGGGATATACCCATTACGCGCCGTTGCTCGGTGACAAAGCACTGTGTAGCGCGCTGGCGGATGAGGTGTCAGCACAGAGCGGCAAAGCGGTGAAAGCCGGTGAGATCCTTGTCACCCACGGCGGCACCGCCGGTCTGGCGGCGGCGATTCTCTCCATCGTCAATCCTGGCGACCGCGTGGTGATCCCCGATCCCACCTATTCGCTGTACGCGGATTTAGTAAATATGGCCGGCGGCATCTGCGTGCCAATGCCGTGCCGGGCTGATTTGCACTGGGATTTGGATCGGTTGGACCACGCGCTCGACGGCGCGAAACTGTTCGTGTTCTGCAATCCCGGCAATCCCACCGGCATTGTGCACAGCCGCGCGGAAATTGACGCGCTCGGCCAACTGGTGAATAAGCACGATACGCTGGTAATTGCCGATGAAGCCTATAGCGATCTGGTGTTTACCGATCGTCCGTTTACTTCGGTGCTGCACATTGCCGCTTTTGCCGGACGCACGCTGTTCTGTCAGACTTTCTCTAAAAGCTACGCGATGACCGGCTGGCGCGTGGGATATCTGGCGGGGCCAGCGGAGATGATCGCCGCTGCGGCGCGCGTGCACAATACGGTGAACGGATCGGTGAACAGCGCGGTGCAGCGTGCGGCGCTGGTGGCGCTGACGCAGTGTAAAGATGACGTAAAACGTATGTATGATGTCTACCGCCAGCGTCGCGTGCTGATGATGGAAGGATTATCGGCCATTCCAGAGCTAAAACTGAATGAACCAGAAGGCGCGTTTTACTGCTTCCCGGCTTATTCGTTGTCGATTCCGGCGATTGATATGGTATCGCTGCTACGCGAACAAGGCATCGCGGTGCGGCCTGGCAGTGAGTTTGGCGCGGCGGGCGAAGGGCATTTACGCCTCTCTTACGCTGCCAGCAGTGAAGCCATCATTGAAGGTGTGCGCCGTTTGAAGCGCGGCCTGGCCAGTTTCAAGTAACATCAGCAAGTTTGAGGAAGCACACCCACCATGACGGGAAAACCGATGCGCAGTGATACCGAAAGAAACCGCAAGAACCTGATTCAGGCAGCTGCCCGCTTGTTCGAGCGCTCCGAAACCCCGATAAGCATGACGGAAATCGCCTCAGAAGCTGGCGTCTCCGTGGCTACCGCCTATCGTCAGTTTACGTCGGTAGAAGAGGTGCTGAATGCTTATCGTCAGGACGTGGGACAACTGCTGTTGGATTACAGTCTGGAACAATCCTGCAGCGGTTTACTGAAGCTGGAAAAAGTCAGCCGTTACTGGATCAAGCTGGTACGTGAGCGCGGTGCGGCGATGGTGCCGATGCGTAATCGGCGCGGCTATCTGGAACGCTTATGGGAAGGCGCGGAATACCTGCTAGTACAGGCTGACGCGCTGCGACCCGCGCTACGCGAAGCGATGGAAGAGATGGAACTGCCAGATATCGGCGATAAGGCGGTGTTCCTGTGGAATATCCTTTTCGATCCACGTGAAATTTTTGATTTGCTGGACACGGTAGGACTGACGGAAAAACAGGTGGGAACCCAGCTGATGTCGGTTCTGGTTGGCGGTTTACGCGGCTTCGCTACCGCGAATGAGTTTACCGTCGAAGCCAGCCGCAGCAAATAATCCAGGCCGCCTCGCGCGGCCATTTCTCAGCAACATCTAACTATCACATCGCCCTGTGAGGCCATCGTGCGCCCTGCATCCGGCAATAAGGTGAAATGATGAGTGTACTTTCGTATGTTTCAGCAGATAACAATTCCGCGTGGGCGACCTACCTGGCGCAGGTTGAGCGCGTGCTGCCACATCTTGGAGAGCTGGCGCGCTGGGCCGACACGCTGCGTCACCCGAAGCGGGCATTAATCGTTGATATTCCATTAGAAATGGATGATGGCAGCGTGCGTCATTTCGAAGGTTATCGGGTACAACACAATCTCTCACGCGGCCCCGGCAAAGGCGGCGTGCGCTATCATCCAGATGTCACGCTGGAAGAGGTGATGGCGCTGTCAGCATGGATGACGGTGAAGTGCGCCGCACTCAATCTACCGTTTGGCGGCGCAAAAGGCGGCATTCGTGTCGACCCGCGCGAGCTGTCACATAAAGAACTGGAAAGGCTGACGCGCCGCTATACCAGTGAAATCGGCACTATTATTGGACCGCAGCAGGATATTCCGGCGCCAGACGTCGGTACCAATCCGCAAGTGATGGCGTGGATGATGGATACCTGGTCGATGAATGTCGGCACCACCTGCACCGGCGTGGTCACCGGCAAACCTATCCATCTCGGCGGTTCACTGGGGCGTGTGAAAGCGACCGGGCGCGGCGTATTTATCACCGGCAGAGCCATGGCGCAACGCATCGGGCTGTCACTGGAAAACTGCCGCGTGGCGGTGCAAGGATTGGGGAACGTCGGCAGCGTCGCCGCCGAGTTGTTCAGTGAGGCCGGAGCGAGAGTGGTCAGCGTGCAGGATCACAGCGCCACGCTCTACAACGCGAATGGTATCAATATTTCTGCGCTGGTCGCCTGGCAACAGCAGAAGGGCTGCATTGCCGGTTTTAGCGGCGCCACCGCCATCAGCCACGAAGCCTTCTGGGAGCAAGGCTATGACATTCTGATCCCGGCGGCGCTAGAAGGACAAATTACCGCCGATCGTGCCAGAAAGCTGGTCTGCCGCCTGGTCCTTGAAGGAGCAAATGGTCCAACCTTACCCACCGCGGATGACATTTTGCGCGAGCGAAACATCATCGTGGTTCCCGATGTGATTTGTAACGCCGGTGGCGTAACCGTGAGTTATTTCGAATGGGTACAGGACTTCTCCAGCTTTTTCTGGAGCGAGGATGAGATCAACGCCCGGCTGGACCGCATCATGGAACAAGCGCTGCTGGCGGTGTGGGAAAAATCACAGGAAATTGGCGCAACCTTAAGAACGGCTGCCTATGCGGTGGCGTGTGAACGGATTCTGACAGCACGCAAAGAGCGTGGGTTGTATCCGTAAGGATGTGAAGGGGCATCAGTTTGATGCCCCTTCAATGCGTTTTGCGCATTACACAATTAAATCGACGTGTTCGCCGCCTGACATTATGACTCCCAGCGTCAGATCGCCGCTACAGAGCCAGCAATATCTAATTAATGTGCTGACGGCTGCCAGGTGCCAACCTCCTGGGCATTGATCGGTTTCGGCAGCAGCTTGGCGTTATAAAAGGCAGCAGCAAGAGTGAGTGACACGATTATTCGCGAGGTCAGGGCGCGCATGGAAAATCCTTGAAAGTTTATGATTTCAAAATCATAAAGCGCGGCTCTGGCTAAACCAAAACGCATGTTTGCATAAGCTATGCGCAATTGCGCATTACAACTTTGCATCGACGCTCACAGAGTTGGCGCAAGGTACGAGAATAGTCTCAATGACTTAAGCGTTTCCTTCTATATTGACTGAGTGACCCGCGTAAAATTTTGCCCATCAATCAACTGATTCGGAGTGGAAATGCCTGCCAATGATGCCTTTATCGTCAGCCGCATGAATAAAATGGTTTTCACCATGGCGTTAGCTTTACTGGCAACACTCCCGCTTTGGAGCAGTAAAATTTATTACCGCGATGATCTCTATCGGGTGCTGAATGGCAGTACGGAAACCTGGTTAACCAACGGCAGACCGGCGACCTGGATTATGCAATCCATACTCTCATTCGGGCAGAGCGTCAGTGATATCTCGCCGCTAAACCTTATTATAGGATTGCTGGCGTTAAGTATTGCCAGCGTTGTGTTTACCGAGAGGCTGCAAATTCGGCTCGATGGCTATTGGGCATTAATTCCTCCGCTGTTCATTGTTCTGAATCCTTTTTTAACGCAGGTGATGCTCTACTCTTATGACAGCCTAACGATGCTGGTCTCTATTTCCTGCGCGATGATGGCAAGTCAAATAGAGGGAACCCGCCGCTATAAAGCGATTACCTGCTGTGTGCTGTTATTATTGCTGGTTCAAACGCTCTATCAATCCGGCCTGAATATTTACATCGCCTGCATCGCGTTAATTATCTTTTTTCGCGTCTATCACCATCAACCGGTATGGCAATGGCTGATGAGTAAAGTTGCGGCTTTGCTGATTGCGGTCCTGGCCTATAAATTATTTATCAGCTATTTATTACCGGTCAAAATGGATTGGTATACCTCCAAACATTTCTCGTTATTGCCACTTAATCTCGAATCATTGGCGGTGATTCAGACCAGCATAAAACGTTACAGTGAATTCTTTCTTAACGCCTATCCTGCGGCTGCGCTGGTGTTGGTAGTGCTACCGATTGTGATAGCGTTGATCAGTACACTGATTATCAGCTCTAAAATCCGTTCTGAGCAACGTCATGCAAGGTCGGGTAAATGGCTATTGTTGCCTGCGTTTTTTATCGCTGTGTTGGCGGTGCCAGGTTTATCACTGGCGCTAGCGATGCCTCTGTTTGCGCCGCGCATGTTAATGGCGTGGAGTATTACATTATTATTCTGTTTTTATGTGGGCACGCTGGCATTTCCTCGCGGCATAAAACTGTTAGCAGGTTCGAGCCTTATTCTGCTGTGCTACCATTTGGTGTTAATGCTGGTGTGTTTCAATACGGTGGTCAACGATCAGCGGTATCAAATGAGTGTGATGAACCAAATTAAAATGGATTTCTCCTCTTTTCCTGCGCAGGCCATTGACTCAGTCGCCTTTATTGGACAGTTAAATGATGCACCCGACGTAAGAATTAATATTCGTAATTTCCCGATCATCAACCATATTCGGATGAAAATGCTGGGTGAGTCAGAACCCTGGATTTGGCAGGCAATGATGTGGCAAGTCAACTTATCACTAAAAACCGTGGAGGCCAGCGATGAGATGAGAATGATTAAGCCGCGGGAATACCATTCTCAGGGGCCTGATTATGACGCGTTTAAAGATAATAACGTGCTGGTTATCGATTTCAGAAAATCAGGTGGGGTGGTGACAAAGTATATTCAATAGGCGATCTCATCGGTGATGTACGGATGATGAGAGGACGAGTCAACTCATAGCTTCGCCGTTAAGGCACGGAGAGGCTGGCGCAACACCTCATGCAGCGCGCGAATCGCTGGAGAAAACTGTTTACGGTGTGGGCAGATCAGATGCAGCGGGGTACTTTCACCCGGCATCTCCGGCATGACAATCTCCAACCTTCCTGCCAGCACATCCTCACACACATCAATCCAGGATTTATAGGCGATACCCATGCCCGCCATTGCCCAGCGGCGAGCCACTTCGGCGTCATCACACTGCATGCGGCTTTTCACCGTGAGCTGGCGGCGCATGCCCTCCTGCGGAAAGGTCCATTTGTCATAAACATGGCCGCCCATGATGAACAGCAAACAGTGATGGTATTGCGCGATATCTTCCAATTTTTCTGGGCGTCCATGGCGATCGAGATAATCCGGCGATGCCACCATCACGCGGCGATTGTCCTCGGCCAGCGGCAGCGCGACGTAACTGCTGTCCTCCAGCTTGCCGTAGCGAATAGCAATATCCACCGGATCGCGAAACACATCGCTGATTTGGTCGGAGAAAGAGAGACGCACCGCGAGCGCAGGGTGTTGACGACAAAAGTCGGTGATCAGCGGCAGCAAGATGTTGCGACCAATATCGGATGGCAGGGCGATTTTCAGTTCGCCGCTCAGGGCGTCCTCATCGTTTTGCAGGCTGTCGGCGCCCGCATGCATCAGCGCCAGCATCTCCTGCGCATAGGGCAGGTATTTTTCTCCTTCAGCGGTCAGGCGCAGGCTGCGCGTGGAACGGGCAAACAAGCGACGATCTAACTCCCGCTCCAGGCGCTGAATCGCCGCGCTGACCTGCCCAGGTAACAAATTCACCTCACGCGCCGCGCGCGAGAAGCTGCCTAACGCGGCAGAACGCACAAATAGGGTGACATCTTCCAGTCGGATCATCTTCTTTCTAGCCAGGGTAGTCAGCAGGGATTTTCACTCTAAGAGTGAAAGTGTTCACCTGCAACTGGCATTTTTCAATACGCTGCAGCCCGCTATGCTGAGTTCAATTAACGAAACCTGCTGATGAATAAGGATCTGTCCAATGAAAGCCATCGTTTATAGCCAAAACGGTTTACCGATTTCTGATGAAAATGCGCTGTATGAACTCGATGTAGAGAAGCCGGTACCCGGCGCACGCGATCTGCTGGTAAAAATTCACGCGATTGCGGTGAATCCAGTGGATACCAAAGTGCGCGCCGGTGCGCCCACCGATAAGCCGCGCATTCTGGGCTGGGATGCGGTGGGTGTGGTGGAGGCGATTGGCAGCGACGTTACGCTGTTCCAGCCGGGCGATGCCGTGTTTTACGCTGGTGATATCACGCGCGCGGGCAGCTATGCCGAATATGGGCTGGTGGATGAACGCATCGCCGGGCACAAACCACGTTCGCTGAACGAAGCGGATGCGGCCGCGCTGCCGCTGACCTCGCTTACGGCCTGGGAGTTGCTGTTTGATCGTCTGGAAGTGCAGGCCGAAGACAACGCGGCACTGCTGATTATCGGCGCAGGCGGCGGCGTTGGTTCGATGCTGACTCAGCTCGCCAGCAAACTCACTAAACTGACGGTGATTGGTACCGCCTCGCGCCCGGAAACCGCCGATTGGGTACGTTCACTGGGCGCGCATCATGTGATTGATCATCACCGTCCGCTGGGCGAGCAGCTGGCAGCGATTGGCCACCCGGAGATGCGCTATGTCGCCTCGCTCACCCATACCGACAGCTATTTCCCGCAGCTGATTGATGCTATCGCCCCGCAGGGCAAACTGGCGTTAATTGACGATCCAGAAACGCTGGATGCGGTACCGCTGAAGCGTAAAGCCATTTCGCTGCACTGGGAGTTGATGTTTACCCGCTCGCTGTTCCACACCGCCGATATGCAGCGTCAGCATGAAATTCTGCAGCGCATCAGCCAGTTGATTGATGACAAAACCCTGCAAACCACGGCGGGAGAACATCACGGCACGATTAATGCCGCTAATTTACGTAAAGCCCACGCGCTGATCGAGAGCGGACGCGCGCGCGGCAAGATTGTGCTGAGCGGGTTTTAAGCTTTAACCATGCGCAATAAATTGCGCCGCTACAGATAACTGCACGCTGCTGTAGCGGCGCGATTTATCGCGCAATGTCGACACCAGAATTTTATTGATCCGAAAACAAGGAATCTGACATGACACTCAATGATGCCGTTGCCCGTCGTCACACCGTAAAAGCCTTTGCGGGCGGCAAAAATTTACCGCAGGACGAAATTGATACCTTGCTGAACGTTCTGCGCAACAGCCCGTCTTCGGTAAATTCGCAGCCGTGGCACTTTGTCGTGGCATCAACGGCTGCTGGTCGCGAGCAGATGGCAAAATCCACTGACGGCGCGTTCGTCTATAACAGCCCGAAAGTGCTGAACGCGTCGCACGTTATCGCGCTGTGCATGCGTACCGATCTGGATGAAACGCATCTGCAAAATGTGCTGGCGCAGGAAGAGGCTGACGGTCGATTCGCTAAGCCGGAAGGCAAAGCGGGGCAGGATAAGAGCCGCCGCAGCTACGTGGATATGCATCGTTACGAGCAGCGCGATGTGCCGCAGTGGATGGAAAAACAGGTTTACCTGGCGCTGGGTGGTTTGCTGCTGGGCGCGGCGATGTTGGGCATTGATGCCACGCCAATGGAAGGATTTGATCCGCGCGCGTTAGATCAGGCGCTCGGCCTGCGCGAGAAGGGCTTTACCAGCGTGGTGCTGGTGTCGCTGGGTTACCGCAGCGAAGATGATTTCAACGCCGCGTTACCAAAATCACGCTTGCCGCGTGAAGAGATTTTTACCTTCATTTGACGCCGGATTGCCTGTCGTAGGGTGCGCATTGCTGCGCCCCCTTTCGATGGCCGCTCTTACGCTAAGGAAATCGCAGCGTAAAGCGGGTCACGCCATGCTCGCTGTGCACCTCGCAGCTTCCCTGATGCAGGCGCATAATGCTGCGCACAATCGATAATCCCAATCCGCTGCTGCCCTGATGACGCGATGTATCGGCACGCCAGAAACGATCAAAGATGCGCGCCTGCTGTTCGGCACTGAGCGCTGGACCGTGATTTTCCACCATCAGGCTGCTGCCGTGATTAAAAATCCGGATGGTGCTATCGCCATCGCCATAGCGCAGCGCATTGGCCATCAGGTTCGCCAGCGCGCGCTGCAACAGCTGGGGATCGGCGCGCAGTTCGCCGCACAGCGTCATCTCCAGCCGCATTGCCTGCTCTTCCGCCATGCCGTCAAAGTACGCCTGCAACTTCTCACCCAGCAGCGCCAAATCGATGTTTTGCACATCCATCGCCTGGCTGGCATCTTCCGCCTTCGCCAGAAACAGCATGTTGTCGATCATCTTCGCCAGACGTTCCAGCTCCTCATAATTGGAGCCGAGCAGCGCCTGATAGTCGCTGACGCTGCGCGTCTGGCTGAGCGCCACTTCGGTTTGGCCGATCAAGGTGCCGATGGGCGTGCGCAGGTCGTGCGCCATATCCGCTGAGACCTGGCTTAACTGCTGATAGCCGCTTTCGAGGCGGCTGAGCATTTGGTTAAACGCAGCGACCAGCGGCTGCAGTTCTGCAGGCGCCCGCTCGGGCATGCGCTGCGACAAGTGGCGTGCATCAATCGCATCCGCCTGCGCCGCCAAACGCCGCAGCGGAATTAGGCCGCGCCGCACCAGCCAAATGCTGATCGCTGCCACCAGCAATGCCGCCAGCGCGGTGGTGAGGATGATTTGATCGCGATAGCTGTTCAGCGTTTGCGTACGATCGCTCATCAGGCGGCCGGTGATGATTTCAATCTCTCCGCTGCCATCGCGCGTGGGCGTTAGCGCCGCAGCCGAGATAAACGGCGTACCGTCAGCGGCGGCGAGATGATGCACCGACGCAAGCGATAAGGGTTGATCGGCCGCTACCGGCGTAATCGTGGGGATCGGGCGTTGGCCGGGATTGACCACGATCAGCGGCGGCTGGCCGGGAAAGCGCAGCACCAATAGCGACTCGGTATTGCCGAGCATGTTGGCAAACAAGCGCGGCTTCTGCTGAATCAGCGTCACGGCATCTTCATCGCGCAGCAGGGTGCGAATCTGATCGATACGATTGAGCAGCGCCGCATCGTCGCGCACGCCAATTTGCGTCGCCAGCGAGTGATAGAGCGCGAGGCCGCTGAGGGAAAAAATCACTATCACCGTCGCACTCAGCAGCAGCGACAGGCGTGCGGCGAGTGAACGTTGCTTCATGATTCGGCTTCGCAGCGATAACCCACGCCGTGCACGGTATGAATCAGCGGCTGAGCAAACGGGCCATCAATTTTCTGCCGCAGGCGTTTCACCGCCACATCCACCACGTTGGTGTCGCTATCAAAATTCATGTCCCACACGCGCGAAGCAATTAAAGTACGCGTCAGCACTTCGCCCGGATGCAGCATGAACAGGTGCAGCAGGTTGAACTCTTTATTGGTGAGATCGATGCGCTGGCCACCACGCTCGACGCGCCGCTTTAAGAAATCGAGCTGCAAATCGGCAAGCCGCAGAATATCCGGCAGCTTCTGCTGACCGCCGCGCCGCAGCTGCGTGCGCACGCGCGCCAGCAGCTCGGCAAACGAGAAGGGTTTAACCAGATAATCATCCGCGCCCAGCTCCAGCCCTTTGATCCGATCTTCCAGCGTGCTTTTGGCGGTGAGGAAAATCACCGGCGTATGCGTCTGTTTATCCAGCGCCGCCATCACCTGCCAGCCATCCATACCGGGCATCATTACGTCGAGTAAAATCAAATCGTAATGATGCTCCTGCGCATAGAACAAGCCATCCTGACCGTTATCCGCCACATCGACGATAAATCCCGCTTCCGTCAATCCTTTGCGCATGTAATCGCGCGCTTTGGCTTCATCTTCAATCACCAAAATTTTCATGCGCTGCTCCGCGGGACAAAGTTTCAGGGCTGCGCGTGCAGCGCGGCTTGTTCTATCAATTTCGCGACATCATCAGGATGCGATTGATAGACCGAGTGGCTGGCACCGGCAATTTCCACCGTGTGGCTGTGCGCACGTTTGGCATACATGCGCTCCAGATCGGGACTGATGATTTTGTCAGCTTTCGCCACCATGTACCAGCTAGGCTTGGTCTTCCACGCCGGATGAGGAATGTTGGCGGTGAACACCGCCGCGTTAGTTGGCATCTGTGCGTGGGCTTCAAAATCGGCCTGGGCAGCCGGTAAATCGGCAGCGAAATCGCCGTGGTAATTTTCGGGGGCGATAGTCAGATAATCATCACTCGATTTCGCGAACGGATGCGCACTGTTAGGGAATTTTTTGCCATTACTGGCTTCCGTCTCGCCGTTGTCCAGCGCGTGGGCAGCGATATAAACCAGGCCCGCAACTTTATTGTCGTTACCGGCTTCGCTGATGATGGCGCCGCCGTAGCTGTGGCCGACCAAAATCACTGGCCCGTTTTGCTGATCGATAATGCGTCGCGTCGCCGTCACATCTTGCGGAAAGCCCGTCAGCGGCTCCTGCACCAGCGTCACTTTGTAGCCATCATGCGTTAAACGATCGTACACCGGACGCCAGCCGGCACCGCCGACAAACGCGCCGTGCACCAGCACAATGTTGTTCACCGGCTGCGCCTGAGCCTGAGCCGCGCCGCCTGCGATAGCCAGCAGCATGCTCGCTGCGAGAGTCAGTTTGTTCATTTTCATTTGGTTAATCCTGATTGCGAAGGTTGGCCTACAGGATAGGGAACAGGCGCTGACAGCAGGGTGAGCGAGTTATGACAAAAGAATGACATCGACCAAAACGCATATGTCGATCCCGCGCAATCGATCAAAAATTTCGTGAACATCCTCGCATTTTGAATAGTTCCAAAGCGTCACTGCTTGCCAAAAGACAAACTGAGTGTAATTTATCCCATAACTTCACAAATAATCGTGAAGACGGAAAGTACATTACAACCGTCATCAAGGATCCTTCCTCATGTCCGAATTAAAGTTTGCTACACGTTTGAACTCTTTCGCCTCTGGGGCGCACCTTTACTGGCCAGATCTTCAGGGAAAACCTTCTGTTTTACAGATGATTGCGCGTGCAGGAAAAGTGCAGGGGCTCACGCATTTGGACCTCAACTATCCGCAGCACATCACCACGGATATCCACACCATGCGCCAGGCGATTGACGATGCCGGTTTAGCCGTCAACGGCATGCAGATGCGTTGGGATGCGCCGCAGTTCAAAATCGGTGCCTTTACCAACCCGGATGCGAAGATTCGTCGCGAAGCTATCGAACTGACTAAGCGCGGTATCGACGCCGGTCGCGAATTCGGTTCACGTTTAATGACATTGTGGATGGGGCAGGACGGCTTCGATTACTGCTTCCAGGCTGACTACAAAAAGATGTGGGAAGACGCGGTGAGCGCGGTACGCGAAGTTGCGGAATATGCGCCAGATATCGACGTCAGCATCGAATACAAACCCAACGAGCCACGCGCCTACAGCATCTTCCCGAACGCCACTACGTGTCTGCTGGCGGTGGAAGAGGCCGGTTGCGCCAACCTCGGCATTACGCTGGATTTCGCCCACGTGTTGTTTGCTAACGAAATCCCCGCCTTTGCCGCCGCGATGGTTGCGCGCCGTTCGCGCCTGCTGGGTCTGGATCTTAACGACGGCTGGGGCAAACGCGATGACGGTTTGATGGCCGGTTCGGTGAATCCGCGCGCCACGCTGGAATTCCTCTGGCAGATGCAGCGCGACGGTTATCAGGGCGCGTACTACTTCGATACCTTCCCGGATGCCAGCGGTCTGGATCCGATTCGTGAAGCGGAAATCAATATCGCGACGGTGACTCGCCTGCTGAAACTGTGCGAGAAACTCAATAATAATCCGGCGCTGGATGAAGCCATCAGCCGTCAGGATGCGGTGGCATCGCAACAAATTGTCAATGACATCATGCTTGCCCGTTAAGCAAACCAACAACACCAACGTTCCGCGAAAACTATAAAAAGGCTAACACCATGAAAAAACTCTTACTCTCTGCCCTGACCTCAGCGTTGTTGTGCTCCAGCGTTTACGCCGCCACATTAGCGCCGTTGAAATCCGATTCCGAGCCGGATCGCACCGACTGGACGCAACTGGAAAGCAAGTACGGCCCGATGCCTAAAGTCGATGCCAAACTGAAAATTGGTGGCGTGTCGAAAACGTTGACCAATGAATACTGGCGTTCTCTCGGCGAAGGCTATCAAAACGTCGCGAAGAAATATGGTTTCACCGTGGCGTACCAGGCGGCGGCCAATGAGGACGATCAGCTTGGTCAGCTGTCGATTGCCGAAACGCTGATTGCGCAGGGCTTTAATGGCCTGCTGGTCTCGCCGCAAACGGATATCAACCTCGAACCGGCGCTGGAGAGTGCCAGCAGCAAAGGTATTCCGGTGGTGAACGTCAACGATGCGGTGGTGCCAAGCGCGCGGTATTACGTGGGCAACGTGCAGAAAGATAACGGGGCACGCGTGGCGAAATGGTTTATCCAGCACCATCCGCAAGGCGGCAAAGTGGCGGTAATTGAAGGCCAGCCGGGCGTCTATGCGGCAGGCCAGCGCACCGCCGGTTTCAAAGAAACGCTGCAGGCTAATGGCAAGTTCAACATCGTGGCCAGCGTGCCGGCCAACTGGAGCCGTGAGCAGGCATTCAACGCCGCGTCGACCATTTTGCAGCAGCATCCTGATTTGATCGGTTTCTACGCCAATAACGACACCATGGCGTTGGGCGTAGTTGAAGCGGTGAGCGCGCAGAATAAAGCCAAACAAACTGCGGTATTTGGCACCGACGGCATTTCAGATGCCTATGCCTCAATCAAGCGCGGTGAATTGACCGGCACGGTGGATAGCTTCCCGGTGCTGACTGGGGAAGTGGCGACAGAAGTGATCCTGCGTCTGATCGGTGGTCAGAAACTGTCGCGCGTGGTCACCACGCCGCAGGCGCTGATCACCAAAGATAACGCCGAGGCGTTTTCAACCAAAGACAACAACAAACTGCGTCAGTTGCTGGCACAGCAGTAAAACAGGCGGAGAGCGTATGGAACAGTATCGCTTAATGATGCGCAGCATCACAAAAACCTACGGCAGCGCTGCGGCGCTGCAAGAGGTGGACTTTATGGTGCGGCCAGGTGAAGTACACGCGCTCATCGGTGAGAACGGCGCGGGTAAATCGACGCTGCTGAACATTCTTTCCGGTGTACGTCCGGCTGACAGCGGTGAGATTTATGTCAACGGTCAGCAGGTGCAGATGAAGAATCCGTTGAGCGCACGCCATGCCGGCATCGCGATGATTCACCAGGAATTACAGCATGTTCCCGAGCTCTCCGTAGCGCAGAATATGTTTCTCGGTCGCCCGCTGACCACCATGAACGGTTTGTTTGTCGATAAGCGCGCACAGCTGGCCCGTGCGGTGCACATTCTTAAGCAGCTTGACCCGAGCATTAATCCGGCCGAGCCGATTAAGAATCTCAAGGTGTCGCAGCAGCAGATCGTCGAAATTGCCCGCGCGCTGCTGGATGAGGCCAAAATCATTGCCATGGATGAGCCCACCTCGAGCCTGACGCCACGCGAGTTTGACCGTCTGGCTGAACTGATTGCGGATTTGAAATCCACCGGTGTGTCGTTGATTTACGTGTCGCACAAGATGAACGAGATTTTCCAGGTGTGCGACCGCGCCACCATCATGCGTGATGGTCGCCAGGTTGGCGTGGTGAACATCTGCGATGAAACCGAAGAGAGCATCGTCGCCAAAATGGTCGGGCGTAAAATCGAAAAGCTGGAACACCACTCCTGGGCCAGCGATCGTCAGGTGCTGCAGGTGGAAAATGTTACACGCGGCAACGAGATTAAACCGGCCAGCTTCACTGTTTGCGCGGGAGAAGTGCTGGGCATTGCCGGGTTGGTGGGCGCCGGTCGAACCGAGTTACTGAAGCTGATTGCGGGCATCGACAAACGCAGCGCGGGTGAAGTGCGCGTTAACGGCAAAGCGGTGCGCAATCACAATGTCAGCGCCGCCATTCGTGCCGGTATTGGTTTAGTGCCGGAAGATCGTAAGAAAGAGGGCATCATCAAGGCGCGCGCCGTGAAAATGAACATGGCGCTGCCGTCGATGCGCAACTTCACGCTGGGCGGATTGATCCGTAAAGCCAAACTGAACCAGGTGGCGCAGGAGGTGATGTCAGATCTGAAACTGCGCCCGCTGAATATCGAAAAACCGATCGGCACGCTCAGCGGCGGTAATCAGCAGAAAGTGATTATTGGTCGCTGGGTAGCGGCAGATGCAGACGTATTTTTATTTGATGAACCGACCCGGGGAATTGATATCGGTGCCAAGTCAGAAATTTATAATCTGATTGAGAAACTGGCACAACAAGGCAAAGCTATTGTGGTGGTCTCTTCGGAAATGACGGAAATACTGCGGGTGTCCGATCGCGTATTAGTGATGCGCGAAGGAAAAATTACCCGCGAGCTGCAGGGTGCGGAAATTACCGAAGAGAATATCGCGAGCTTTGCGATTAAAGAAATTAAAGAAGCCGTTTAACGCTTATTCTATCAAGGCTAAATTATGATGACGCAAAGTACCACTCAGTCTACGACTGCGCCGTCGGCGCTGCTCAAATTTAATCTGCGCGACGCGGGCACGTTAATCGGTCTGATCATTATCGTCGTAACCTTTTCATTCTTATCGCCAGTATTTTTTACCGTACCAAACCTGCTGAATATTCTGCAGCAGTCATCAATTAACGCCTTAATTGCGTTAGGTATGACGCTGGTGATTATTTCAGGCGGCATTGACCTTTCCGTGGGGCCTACGGCAGCGCTGTCTGCGGTATTAGGTGCCACCATGATGGTAGCGGGCGTACCGGTACCGGTAGCGATTATGGCCACCCTGGGTATTGGCGCACTGTGCGGCGTATTTAGCGGCACATTAATTGCCTACGCGGGATTGCAGCCGTTTATTGTTACGCTCGGCGGTTTATCATTATTCCGTGCCATTGCGCTAATCTATACTGGCGGTAATCCGGTGTTTGGTATTCCGATGGAATTCCGCAGCATTATTAATAGTGCGGTATTCGGTGTGCCGACGCCGATTGTGATTGTGGCGGTGATTGCGCTGCTGTTATGGGTAGTAATGAATAAAACCCCGCTGGGCGAATACATTCTTGCGGTGGGCGGTAATGAAGAAGCGGCGCGCGTGGCTGGCGTACCGGTTAAGCGCACTAAAGTCACGGTGTATATTATTTCCGGCACGCTGGCATCTCTGGCATCGTTAATTCTGATTGGTCGCTTAGGGGCAGCTGAACCCACCATCGGTAATTTGTGGGAACTCGATGCCATTGCGGCGGCGGCCATTGGTGGCGCCTCGCTGATGGGCGGCAAAGGCAGCATTATCGGCACGTTAATTGGTGCCATTATTCTCGGTGCCTTGCGTAATGGCTTGACTCTGCTAAATATTCAGGCCTTTTATCAATTGCTTGCTACAGGCCTAATCATTATCATAGCGATGTTGATTGACCGGGCGACAAGAGGCAGGTAATGAAGCAAGATCCGCGAGCCATTGGCGCTCAAATTCGCATGCGCTTACCGCAACTGACGCCGCTAGAAAGACGCGTAGCAGAAGCGATTATTGCCAGAGCCGACATTAATGAACAAACATCGCTGCAGGAGATTGCTGAGGAAAATGGTGTCTCGCAGGCGATGATTGTGAAAATTACCAAGAAGCTTAACTTTACCGGCTTTCGTAATTTTCGTACCGGGCTGATCTATTATAATCAGTCGGAAGTGGCCGGTTTGCATGCGGAAATTGAGCCGGATGATTCGTCGGAACAATTGCTGGCGAAAGTATTCAGAACCTCGATTCAGGCGATTGAAGAGACCTTATCAATTCTGGATATTGCGCAGTTTAACCGCGCGGCAGATATATTATTTAAAGCACGTCATATTGATCTCTATGCTGTGGGTGGCTCTGCCACAGTAGCGCGCGATTTATCGCATAAGCTACTTAAAATTGGTATTAAATCGACGGCTTATGATGATGCCCATATTATGCTGATGTCGGCAGCGGTATTGTCTGATGATGATGTGGTTATCGCCATCAGCCACTCCGGTGCCACGCGCGCGGTAAATGATCCTATTAAGCTGGCGGCACGTAACGGCGCAAAAATTATTGCGATTACGAATTATGCCGAGTCGCCTATTGCGCAAATTGCGCATGTGGTTCTTACATCAACTTCTCAGGGATCGCATCTGCTTGGCGAAAATGCCGCTTCACGTATCGCGCAGTTAAATATTCTCGATGCGTTATTCGTCGCGATTGCCAAAAAAGATCTTAAGCTGGCAGAAACTAATCTGATGAAAACCCAGCGTGCGGTTCAGGACCTGCGGGACTTTTAAACCATGAACAAAATCATTGTTGCCGGAAGCTTGCATTACGACATTATGCTGGCGGCTCACCATCGCCCGGAAAAAGGCGAAACGGTTATCGGGAGCGGCTGCAGTTATAAATTTGGTGGTAAAGGCGGTAATCAAGCGGTTGCGGCGGCGCGTGCCGGTGTGCCGGTGAGTTTTGTCGGCGCCGTAGGCGATGATACGCAGGGCGAATTTCTCATCAGCGCGCTGCAGGCAGCGGGCGTGGATACCCAGGCGGTGGCGATTTTGACCGGCACGCCTTCCGGTATGAGCGTGGCAATTAGCGATGCCGAAGGGGATTACGGCGCGGTGGTGGTGTCGAATGCCAATCTGCATATTGATGTCGCGGCGTTGAACGCGGAGTTGTGGCGCGATGCCGGTATGCTGGTGCTGCAAAATGAGGTGCCGGCCAGCGTGAATGTGCAACTGGCGCAGCAGGCGCAGCAGCGGGGTATTCCAGTGTGCATCAACGCGGCTCCGGCACGTGACATCGCGCCGGAACTGGCGGAGTGCGTACAGCTGCTGATCGTCAACGCGGTGGAAGCGCGTGATATGTGTCAGATCGCGGTAACCGACCTGGCGTCGGCCTGTGAAGCGGCGCAAACGCTGGCGCAGCGTTTCCCGCAGGTGATCGTTACGGCGGGGGAACACGGGCTGGCGCTGTGTGAAGCGGGCGGTACGGCGTTTAGCATCGCGGCCATTCCGGTCAAGCTGGTGAGTACGCATGGCGCGGGCGATTGCTTCGTCGGGGTGCTGAGTCAGGCGCTGCTGGCGGGCCTCAGTTTGGCGGATGCAGCAGACAAAGCCAATCAGGCGGCAGCTGAACACGTTTCTCGTCCCGTCGCCGCCTGATGCGCGCTATCTCCGGCATTAAGTTTCTCTTACTGCCGGAGATAAAATCACTTAACTCCTTCTGTTTAATAAGAAATTCATCTGCACACTAACCCTCTTTTTAGTGGTGACATTGTTTCCATCATGTTATTAACTCTGCATGCTGTTGTGAATTTACCTGCCTGCCGGAGATAACAATGAACAAAAAGCTGTCCTTCGCGTTACTGCTTTCCCTGAGCGCTTTCAGCCATGTGGCGTTTGCCGAGCAAACCTTGCGCTTCGGTGTTGATCCCACTTTCCCACCGTTTGAATCCAAAGCCAGTGACGGTTCGCTGCAGGGCTTTGATATCGATCTCGGCAACGCGATTTGCGCCCAGGCCAAGGTTAAATGCCAGTGGGTGCAGATTGGCTTTGATGGCAGCATTCCGGCGCTGCAAGCGAGGAAATTTGATGCCATTCTCTCGGCGATGTCGATGACCGAGAAGCGCCGCGAGCAGGTGGCTTTTAGTGACATGCTCTACATTACGCCGAGTGCGCTGCTGACACCGGCAAAAAGTCCGCTGACTGGTGACATCAAAGCGTTACGCGGTAAAAAGATTGGCGTGGCACAGGGCACCATTCAGGAAACCTATGCTAAAGGGAAGTGGGCGACGCAAGGGGTGAACGTGGTCTCATACCCGAACCAGATGGAGATCTATCCGGACCTGGTCGCCGGTCGTCTTGATGCCAGCCTGGCGAATGCGGTCTCGGCTGAGCAGGGTTTCCTCAGCACGCCGGAAGGCAAAGATTACGTCATCAGCGCCACGCTGGTGGATAAAGAGATCCTCGGCAACGGCGTGGGCATTGGACTACGCAAAGGCGATGAGGCCAACCTTAAACTGATCAATAGCGCATTGGCCGAACTGCACAGCAACGGCACCTACGATCAACTGGCTCAGAAGTATTTTAAATTCAAGGTCTACCCGTAATCAGAAGGCGCGGCCATTGGAACGGTGCGCATTAATGCGCACCCTACAATTCCCGTTGGCTCGCTATTTATGGCGACCTCGCCGCAAACCGCACCATGCTGGTCAGATCAATCCCGGCCGCGATTAATTAGAGCAAGATCAATCATGCCTGACTTACCTCACTACACTACCCAGCGCGCGCGTTTTCTTGCCGCCGTCAGACGCCATAACGGCGCATTAACCTCTTACCCCCATCCGTTACCCGGACCGCAAGGTGAAGAGTTGTTTACCGATGTTGCCGTCATCGGTGCTGCTAACGCTGCAAAGCTGATGCTGGTGATCTCCGGCACCCACGGCGTGGAAGGGTATTACGGCTCCGATTGTCAGATTGCCTGGCTGGATCTGTTCAATCTCACCTCGCTGCCCGCTGATACCGCGATTGTCATGCTGCATCTGCTGAATCCCTGGGGTGCCGCGCACCTGCGGCGCGTCAATGAAGACAACATCGACCTTAACCGTAACTTCATCGATTTCTCACAACCTGCGCCGGCGAATCCTGATTACGCTGCGTGGCACGGCATCTATCACGGCGAGCGCAGTCACGCCGATCAACTGCTCGCGCAAACGCTTAACCATGCCGGTTGGCAGGCCGTCAAACGCGTGGTGGAAGCGGGACAATATGTCGCGGCGGACGGCTTCTTTTACGGCGGTCAGCAAGCCAGTTGGTCATACCGCACCCTGCAAAGCATTATCGCTAACCATTTGTCGCAGGCGAAAACCGTTATTAGTTTCGATTTGCACACCGGCGCGGGCGCGTGGGGACATCCGATGCTGCTGTCGATTGCCGAGCAGCGTTTCGCTGCGCACGACTGGGGCAAAGAAATATACGGCGAATGGCTAACGCTGCTGTTTACCGGCGCAGGTCGCGATAGTGAAACCGGCGTGACCGCCACTGCCACCGGTTATCTGTCGCAATTTTTACTCACCGCGTTACCTGAGGTGCAGATTTTGCCGCTGGTGGTGGAGTGCGGAACCTATCCCGGCGAAGAGATGCATCGCCGCGTGCGCGACGATCACTGGCTGCATCTGCAAGGCGATCCCGCCAGCGAGCCAGGGCGGGTGATCAAGCAGGCGTTAGTGGAGGGATTCTGGCCCGCCGATGCCGACTGGCGGGCGCTGGTGGCGTTTCGCACTCAGCAGATCTTTGTGCGCGGCTGGCGTGCGTTGCTGGCGACGTTATAACCGGCCATAAAACGTCATACGTGCGGTTTCCGATAGCGCAATACCCGGCGCGGTGTTATAGGCCAGCACCGCCAACATGCGGGTGATATCGCCTTCGGTAGGCGTGACGCGATGCAGTGAATTTCGTCCGCGGAACAGCACCAGATCCCCGGCGTCAATCGCCAGCGCCTCAACCGGATGGCGCTGATCCAGCACCGCCGCCACACCGTCAAAGTTCATCTCACCGGCATCGGCGTTGCGCAAATCCTTCACATACTGGAACACCGCCCCCGCGCGCGGTTTTTGCAGCAGCAGGGTGATGGCGAACGAGGAGTTATCGAAGTGCCAGCCCAGTTCCTGGCCGTCGGGCGCGTAGTGCAGATTGATCGACGAGAGCGGATCGGCATACGGATAAAGCGCCTCTTCACCGAGCACGTCGCACAGGAAGCTTTTGAACAAGGCGTCATTGTAGAGCTGACGCAGCGGCGAATCGCTGCCAATCACATCATCGGTGATGCAGCCTTTGGTGCTGATGACATCACGGTTGCGCGGATGCTCGTCACTGAAGCTTTCATCCTTTTTCAGCAAATAGACGTTGTGTTTGCTGGCGGTGTGATAAGCCAGATGGCGCTGCGCATCGCCTTCGGCAATGATAGTTTGCAGCGCTGCGGGCTGTAAGAACTGGCGCAACACGAGCGCGCCGTGCTGGTTAAGTTGCTCGCGGCAGGTGCGGCGCCAGTCGGCGTCGGCCAGCGGATGCAGATCGAAACGAATCAAGGCAGACATAGCAGCAGTTCTCATTGTTTACGGGTGGGTAATCACTGTAACTCGCTGATATGTTAGTGCGTAACGATAAATATTTAACACCCTGCTAAGGAAACCTTAATGCCTGCGCAATCACCGCGTTTGCCAAAAATCAGCGTCATTCATTCGTTTAAAGTGGCGGCGGAGTTAGGCAGCCTGGCGAAAGCGGCGGCGCAGCTGGCGTTAACGCCTGCCGCCGTCAGCCAGCAGATTCGTCAGTTGGAAGAGCAGTTGGGCAGCGTGCTGTTTGTGCGCACCCAAAGCGGCGTGATGCTGACCGATATCGGCAAAGAGTATTTGCGCTACGTCACCGAGGCGTTCGACATTCTGCATCTCGGCCAGCAAAACCTGCGCCATGCGGCAGCGGCGCCAAAGCTGACGCTCTATTCATTGCCGGCTTTAGCATCGAAATGGTTGCTGCCCAACATTGCCCAGTGGCGCCAGCAGTGCCCCGGGATCGATTTATCCCTGCACGGCACGCATACGCAGGTAGATTTCAACGCCACGCCGGCTGATTTTGTCATCTGTTTTGGGGAAGATCGTTATCCACAACTCGATAAGCAGCTGCTGTTCCGCGACGAGGTCGTGCCGGTCGCCAGTCCGGCGCTGCTGCAACGCTTTGCCGGGCAGGACGTTCTGCAGCAGGCGCCGCTGATTCATCTTGATTGGGGCAACGAAGGGCGTTTCTTGCCTGACTGGCGCAGCTGGTTTCAGGCTAAAGGGATTGACGATCCGCCGCCGCAGCCGTCGTTCAGCTTTAATCTGACTTCGCTGGCGATTGATGCCGCCGTGGCAGGCGCGGGCTTGCTGCTCGGTCAGCGCCGATTAATTTCTGCCGAACTGGCGCGCGGTGATTTAGTGATGGTCGATCCACTCAGCCTGCCGCTCAGCAAACCCTATTTCCTTGCCTGGCCACAGCGCTCGCTCAGCCAGCCCGGCAGCGATGCGCTGATCAACTGGCTCACGGCGCTTTCAAGTTAAAAAACTGTTAACAAATTCATCTTTCTCTGCATAGGTTTGCAGTAAGCTGTTGCGCTTTGCAGTAATGGCTCGAGGAAAGGGAGTTCAGTCGTGACCTCAGATCTCAATTTTTGGCTCACCGCGCTGGTGGTTGCTATCACCATTGTGCTGTGGGCCAGCGCGCGTTTACCGGAATACGTTACCGCGCTGCTGTTTTTTGCCGCGGCGATGCTGTTAAAACTGGCGCCTGCCAGCAGCGTGTTCAGCGGTTTTGCATCGTCGGCATTTTGGCTGGTACTGAGCGGTTTTGTGCTGGGTGCGGCGATCCGTAAAGTCGGCCTCGCGCAGCGTTGGGCCAACTATTTAGTGGTGCCGTTGAGCCAAAGCTGGCCGCGCATGGTGGCGGGAACGGTACTGCTCACGTATTTACTGGCGTTTGTCATGCCCTCGAATATGGGCCGTATCGCGCTGCTGATGCCGGTGGTACTGGCGATGGGCGAACGCGCGGGGATCAAAGCGGGCAGCCGCGGCAGCATCGGTCTGGCGCTGGCCGTCGGATTTGGCACCTTTCAGCTCTCCGCCAGTATTCTGCCCGCCAACGTGCCGAATCTGGTGCTGAGCGGGGCGGCAGAAAGCGCGTATCAGCTACATCTGCAGTGGTTGCCGTGGTGGCTGCTGCACATGCCGGTGGTTGGCATCGGCAAAGGGTTGCTGTTGATTGGCTGCCTGCTGTTGCTATTTCGTGCCAAACCTCTGGCGGTGCTGCAGCGCGATCGATTAACCGCGTTAAGCCGCAGCGAATGGCGATTAATCGGCCTGCTCACGATCACCTTGTTGCTATGGATGACCGACAGCGTGCACGGCCTGCCAGCCGCCTGGGTCGGATTGGCGGCGGCCTGTATTTGTCTGCTGCCGCGCGTCGGTTTTATCTCCGGCGAGGATTTCGCCAGCGGCGTGAACTTCCGCACCTGTATTTACATCGCCGGGATACTTGGCGTTGCCACGCTGGTAGTGGATTCCGGTTTGGGGCGCATGATTGCCAACGTGTTGCTCAGCGTGCTGCCGTTGCAGGATCACCCTTCGTTCGGCAATTTTGCCGTGCTGAATGCGCTGGTGTCGCTGATGAATTTTGTACTTACCGCCAATGGCGTACCGGCGATGGTGACGCCGATGGCGCAAGAGCTGGCGCATGCATCCGACTTTCCGCTGCTCACCATCATCATGCTGCAGGTGTTTGCTTACGCCACGCCTTTGCTGCCTTACCAGGCATCGCCGGTGGTGGTGGCGATGGGCTTAGGTAACGTGCCGGCCAAAGCCGGTTTGCAGCTGTGCGCGCTGATCTTCCTGTTCAGCGTGCTGCTGCTGTTACCGCTGGATTACCTGTGGTTTCGGCTGCTAGGCTATGTCTGAATTTTCTCGCTGAGATGCTGTATGCCAGCCAATAACGATTGGGTTGATTTTCGTCGTGACGACGAGACCGGAATTGAGAGCGTGAACGCGCATTTTCGCGGGCACGCTTACGATCCGCACGATCACGATGAACTGCTGGTGGGCGTTACGCAGCAGGGGTTACAACGTTTCAACTGCCACCGCGCGCTGCACACCAGCACGCCTGGCCGGGCGATATTGATTGAGCCGGGCGCGGTGCATGATGGGCACGCGCCGGACGCTGAAGGTTTCACCTATGTAATGCTCTATCTGCCGCAGCGTTGGGTGGCGGAGATGATGCAGCGTCGCGGCTTGGGCGATGTGTCGCAGATTGAAGGCGCTTTCCGCCACACGCTCACCGACGACGCGCTGCTGGCGAGTACGATTCAGCAAGCGTGGTTTGCGGTGCATCAGGGCGAAGGGCGGCTGGCGCGCGATCAAAGCCTCGATCATCTACTTACCCTGCTGTCGCGCCATCTGGACACCAAGCCCAGCGTGCAGCACAGCGAAGCCATGCGCCAGATGCAGCTGCTGCGCGACTATCTGCACGATTTTATGGCGCAGGATATTGGCCTGGATGATCTCTCGCGCCTCTCCGGCATCGATCGTTTTCGTCTCACACGTCAATTCAAACAGGCATTTGGCCAATCCCCGCACGCCTATCTGGTACGCCTGCGGTTGCGCAGCGCGCGCGCGTTACTGGCGCAGGGTATTGAACCGGTGCAGGTGGCGGCGCAGGTGGGATTTGCCGATCAAAGCCATCTTGGCCGCTGGTTTCAGCGTGCCTATCGCATGACGCCCGCCGCCTATCAACGCCAGTGCACAAACGTTCTATACGCTTCCCTGCCAGCTCTTAGATGATAAGGTTTTTGTTGTCATCGGAGAGTTGTTACAGATGTTTGATACTAAAATCGCCCTGATCGTACGTGATGATTTAGCCACCTGGCAGCGCCTGAACGTGGTGGCATTTCTCGCCACCGGCGTGGCCTCCGCCGCACCTGAAATGATGGGCGCACCCTATGTTGATGCCAAAGAGCGTCAGTACGGCAATATGGCCGGTCAGCCGATGCTTGTGTTTGCCGGTGATTTAGCGGGATTACAGCGCGCGCATCGCCAGGGGCTGGAGCGTGAATTAACCCTCATTCCGTATGTGGAAGCGATGTTTTCCACCGGGCACGACGCGGCCAACCGCGCAGTGTTTAAGGCGGAGGACGCCGATAATCTGAATCTGGTGGGTATCGCACTACGCGGCCCGAAGAAGGCGGTGGATAAGGCGATTAAGGGACTGGCGTTGCACGGTTAGTGCGGGGTTTCCCTCACACTAACCCTCTCCCGCAGGCGGGAGAGGGAACCGAAAGTGCGTTTTAAACGTTTATCACTCGCTCCACCTAATTATTCCCTCTCCCACTTGTGGGAGAGGGCTAAGGTGAGGGCGCTTTCTACCCTCTCCGCCGCGCTGAGCAACAAATCTTCCCGCCCCCGTAACGCTAGCAACTCCAGCCCAATCGGCAAACCCTCTTGACTAAATCCGGCTGGAATGCTGATGGCTGGCGCGCCGGTCACCGCTGAAACTAACGCATTGCTGCCTTCCTGCATCTCACCGTGCTTAACCGGCGGATGGCGCACCACCGGATAGGCCAATAGATTGATCTGATGCGCAGCGAAGAACTGCGCGAGTTGCTGATAGAGATCGTGCTGGCGCTGTTGCACCACCCGATAATCCTCGCTGTCGGTTCCCGCATGCTGCGCACGCGAAGTAAATACCGTTTCCAGCTGCGGATGGTAGCGCCTGGAGGCCACCACATCCGTAAGCGTTCGGCACCTGGCCTGTGGTTTATCTGCCAGCCAGGCCGCCAGCGCTGCAGCAAATTCATAGCCGATGATATTGGCCTCAGCGGCCAGCGTTGCCAGTTGCGGATAACTCACCTCTCGCGGTGCAAAATCGGCCAGCGCGGCACGCACTGCCTGATTAATCTCATCTTCATCCTGTGCAAAACCTTGCTGCCAGATGCCGATGCGCAGCGGTTCATCGCTTACTGCTAACGGTTGTTCGCTTAAAATCTCCAACGCTAAACGCAAATCCGCCGCCGAACGCACCAGCGGGCCAGGAATATCCTGGGTTGGCGACAGCGGCACAATGCCTTGGGTGCTGATGCCGCCGCGCGTCATGCGCAATCCGAACAGATGATTAAACGCCGCCGGAATGCGCACCGATCCAGCGGTATCGCTGCCCATCGCCAGCGGTACATAGCCAGCCGCCACCGCCACGGCGGAACCGCTGCTCGATCCGCCCGGTGAACGCCCTGCAACCCACGCGTTGTGGGTAAAGCCGCTCAGTGACGACGCGCCGGTGATACCCGCCGCCAGCTCATGCATGGCGGTTTTGCCGATCAGAATCGCGCCTGCATCGCGCAGCCGGGTGACAAGTGGCGCATCTTCGCCGGCAATCACTTCTCGCAGCAGCACCGAACCGGCGCTGGTTGGCCAGCCTTTGACGTCGATATTGTCTTTAATCAGCACCGGAATACCTTCCAGCCGTCGCACCCGCTCACCGCGCTGGCGACGCGTGTCGCTAGCGTCCGCCGCTGCTAACGCTTCATCGGCAAACAGCCAGGTAATGGCGTTGTAGCGCGGTTGATCCACGTCGGCAATGCGCTGCAGCGCAAAGGCAGTTAACTGGCGAGCGCTCACCGTGCGTTGCGCTAGCGCCTGCTGTAAGTCGTTGATTGAAGCGGTGAGATAATCGGCGTATTGCATCAGGTTAAACCTCCAGCGGAATCCATTGCCCGTCGCGCGTGACGCGTCCACACGAGCTGCCAGTAAAGTGGGTGCTGAACCAGATTGCCTGATGTTGTGCGCACCAGTCCATCACGCGTTGACGCGAAGTAACGGCCAGCGCTTTATCTTCACAAAACAGTGAGTTCCAGTGCGGATACTGGAACTGAATCGGATTGTGCATCACATCGCCAGCAAAAATGGCGCACTCGCCGGCACTCTCCAGCTCAATCGACGCATGATCGCCGCTGTGCCCCGGCGTGGAGAGATAACGCAGCACGCCAGCAAACAGCGGCGAATTCAACACGTCGATGCTCTCCAGTTGCCCGCTCTCGATCAGCGGCAGAAGGCTGTCGCGATAAAGTTCCTGAGTTGCCGGATGGTGCTGGCAATGCGTCAGTTCCCGTGCCGAGCAGATATAGCGCGCATTGGGAAACATCGGAGTCCATTGGCCATCTTTTAGATGCGTATTCCAGCCGACATGATCGGTATGAATATGCGTCATCAGCACCAGCGTCACTTCTGCCGGATCGACACCCGCCTGCGCCAGGTTTTCTGCATACGGCGTATTGAGCTGATGAAACAGCGGCTTGTTATCGCGATGGCGTCCGTTGCCGGTCGCGGTATCGATAATGATGGTCTGTTCAGCGTGGCGCACCACCCAGCTGTGGATCGATATTTCCGCTGGCTGCTGAGCCAGTTCATCACGCATTTCCGCCCGATGCGGCGTAAACAGCACGCCCATTGGCAAGGACGCGGTTTGTTCGCTCACTTTGGTAATCAGGCAATCGCCAACGCGAATCGTCATCAGGTGCTCCTTATGGTTTGGTATCAGCGAAGAAGCCTTACTATACTGACGGTACTAACATTATTTAAATTGATTAAAATCATGCAAAGCATCAATGAAAATGATTTCAGCCGCATCGACCTGAATTTGCTGGTGGTATTGCTGGTGATGTTTGAAGTGCGCAGCGTCACGCAGGCGGCACATCGGCTCTATCTGGGACAGCCAGCGGTCAGCGCGGCACTGAAACGACTGCGTGAAATGTTTGACGATCCGCTGTTTGTGCGCGCTTCAAATGGCATGACGCCGACGCCGCGAGCTGAGCAACTGGTGCAGCAGTTTGCGCCGTTGATGCAGGATCTGCATCGCGTGATCTTCACCCAGCAGCCGTTTAATGCCGCGCAGGATAGCCACAGTTTTCGTATCGGCATGAGCGATTGGCTGGAGCATTGGCTGATGCCGGATCTGCTGGCTGAGCTGGCGCGCGTAGCGCCGAATATTGAGGTGAAAGTGATAGCCGCCGATCCGTGGCAGGCGGTGCCGTTAATGGAGCAGCAGCAGGCCGATGTGGCGATCGCGGTAGGTAATGAAACCAGCCGCGATCTCACGCGAGAGAAGATCCTGCGTGCCGGTTTCAGCACCCTGTGGGATCGCCAGCAAATTTCCTTAAATGCACCGCTGACGCTAGAGCAGTTTGTTCGCTACCAGCATGCGCTGGTGTCGTATCGTGGCGTGAGCGAAAGCGCGCTGGATCGCCAGTTGCAGCAGCAGGGTTTAACGCGACGCGTGCGCTATGTCACACCGAATTTTTCCTCGTTACCGCTGCTGTTAAAACGCCTGCCGCTGTTTGCCACGGTGCCGCAAGGATTGGTGGAATCCTGGCGTGAGCTGTATGACCTGAACGCTGCGCCGGTGCCGGTCAGCATGCCGGATTATGAGGTTTCGCTGCTGTGGCACAACGCGCGCAGCGAAGATGCCGCCAATTGCTGGCTGCGGGACATGCTGCGCAGATTGATACAGCGTAAAACACCGCACCTAACGTAGCGGCGCCATTCATGGCGACCAGCTGATCACCACGGCACCACGCGGCCCAGATAATCCAGATAATGAATCCCGCGCCGCCCGGCGTAGCTTTCCATGGTATTAAGCAGATTTGGGATGCTCTCCTCAATCGTCAAGCGTGCTTCCGGTCCGCCCATGTCGGTGCGTACCCAACCCGGCGCCATCAGCAACAGCGTACGATCGTCGGCGCTCCGCGCGGCGAAGCTGCGCATCAACATATTCAGCGCCGCTTTACTGCCGCGATACACTTCGTAATTGCCGTTAGTGTTGTTGGTCAAACTGCCCTGGCCGGATGACATCACCGCGATGGTGCCAGTGGCGCTGACACGATCTTTAAAGGTCTCAATCACGCGCAGTGGACTCAGCGCGTTAGTCACCATGACGCGGATGAACTCCTCGGTTGACACATCAGCGATGGTTTCGCGGTCGTCATTTTTTACCCCGGCGTTGACGAACAGCATATCGAACTGCCGATCCGCCAGCCGCGTGTGCAACGCTTTCACCTGTTCAGGTTGATTGATGTCCACGCTTTCCACCGTCAACAGCTGCGGGAAGCGCTGTGCCAGGTGTTGCAGGTTTGCAGTTGAGTTTTCACGTCCGGTGGCGACCACCTGATACCCGCGCTGGAGCAGGGTTTCCGCCAGCGCCAAACCCAGTCCGCGTGAAGCGCCAATCAGTAATACGCGTGTTGCTTCGCTCATGGAGCTCTCCTTTGTGTAGATGCGATGCAAAGAGTGTAGCGTCGGGTGAGGGCAGGCGGAATACGCAGCATCTACATTGATAACCTGCAGCAAACGCCTTGTCACCTGGCCATGAATCAGCGAGGATAGCGCGCATGAATAATGCCGATTTAAACCTGTTAATTGCCCTGGATGCGCTGTTGATTGAAGGCAGCGTGATTGGCGCAGCGCGTCGTCTGGGCCTGAGCGAATCGGCGATGAGCCGCACGCTTGGGCGCTTACGCGCCACCACTGGCGATGCGCTATTAGTGCGTGCCGGGCGTCAGATGGTGCTGACGCCTTATGCCGAAGCCATTCGTGAGCGCACCCATCACACGGTAGGTGAAGCGCGGGCAGTGTTAAGCCCGACGGCGCAGTCGCTGGATTTGCGCCAGTTAGATCGTTGTTTCACGCTGCGCACCAATGAAGGATTTGTCGAAGCCTTCGGCGGCGCGCTGATCGCCGCCGTGGCCGAACAAGCGCCGCAGGCGTGGCTAAGTTTTGTGCCGAAGCCGGAAAAAAGCGCGCGCGACTTGCGTGAAGGCAATATCGATCTGGAGATTGGTGTGCTGGGCAATATGGGTCCGGAGATTCGCTTGCAGGCGCTGTTTCGCGATGGCTTTGTTGGCGTGGTGCGTGCCGGACATGCGCTCACGCAACAGCTGGATATCGCGCAGTTTGCGGCCTTTGGTCATATTGTGGCGTCACGCCGGGGTGAGCTGGGCGGGCCGATTCATGATGCGCTGCTGCAGGCCGGCTTAACGCGCAAGGTGGCGACGGTGGTGCCCGCATTTTCAACGGCGGTGGCGCTTGCGCAGGAATCGGATCTTGTCGCGCTGGTGCCGCGTTCACTGTTTCTTCATCATCCATTGATCAAAAACAGTCACAGGTTAGCGATGTTTGAACTGCCGTTCCCGACGCCAGAAATGACGGTGTCACAACTGTGGCATCCCAGGCTGGAAAATGACGCCGCACATCGTTGGCTGCGCGGTGTAGTAAAATGTGTTTGTCAGCCGCCGCGCACCGAACCGCGCCACACCACATCGGCCTGATACAGCAGGCTGTCGTGCTGCTGTTCACCTTGTGGCGTGAAGCCGGTGTCGTCCTGCTCGGTTTGTATCAACCATTTCACCGCGTCCTGGGCGAACTGCTCTACCGGCTGGGCAAAGGTGGTGAGATTATAAGATGACCAGCCAGCCTGGGCGATGTTGTCATAGCCGATCAAACAGAGGTCTTGCGGCACGCGCAGCGCAAAGCGGTGCCGCGCTTCATCCATAAATCCGCAGGCCACCAAATCAGTCACGCAGAACACGCCATCTGGACGTTGATGACGCGTCAGTAAGCGGTGCGCCAGAATTTGCCCGCTCTCGTAGGAGGTGGTGCCAAAGCGCTCCACCGTCACGCTTAAACCAGCGCGTTCCGCCGCCGTGACAAAGGTGGCTTCACGTTTTTTCAGGCTCGGCGTGCCCGCCAGCGAGTTGGCGAACGCCAGATGCTGACAACCGGCGCGCTGAAACGCCATCACCGCGGTTTGTGCGGCACTCTCCGCATCAAGATTGATGCTGAGCGAGCCAGGTAGGGCTTCGTCACGGTTGATAAGAATGATGCGCTGGCCATGTTTGTAGCACTGGCGCGTGATGGTGCGATCCGGCATGCCAGAAAGGATGATCGAAGCATCGGCGCGGAAATTAATCGCCTGCTGCAGCGCCGCTGAAACGCTGTTATCCGAGCGGTCGGTGTTGATCAGCATCGCCACTTTGCCCGCTTCTTGTAAAAATTGCGTCAGCCAGCGCACCAGACTGGCGCGATACGGCGTGGCGATTTCCGAGACGATCAGGCAGACAATACTGCTGCGGTTACGCACCAGCCCGCGCGCCAGATGATTGACGTGATAGCCCAGCTCTTCCGCCGCCTTCATCACGCGTTCACGCGTCGCCGGCGACACGCTGGCACCCGGCGTAAACGCGCGCGATACCGCCGAGCGCGAAACGCCGGCACGATCGGCCACATCCTGCGCGCTCACCACCGCTTTCTCATACTGCATGCTCCACACCTCTTCACATTCTGGCTGAACAGAGTCTGCCTGAGATTGCAAAGCTGTGCAAACAGCTTGAGATCTCATTTGTTGCATTTTTGTGACATTGCCTGACATTTGCGCACTGTGGTGTTTGACAGGACAATTCTTGTTCATTACTACTTTGCACACACGTGCAAGAAAAGGTGCCAATGAAGCACCAACCCTACAATCCAGGAGAACACTATGCGAGTCACCTCAATGGCCATCGCGCTATCCCTCTGCTGCAGTGCACTGCCGTTTGCCGCCTCGGCAGCGGGCAACTTAAATATGGTCTGTTCCGCCGACGTGGTGGTGTGCGAACACATGACCAACATCTTCAGCAAGGCGCATCCGGATATTAAAGTCAGCATGGTGCGACTCTCAGCAGGCGAAGCCTATGCACGTCTACGCAGTGAAGCGCGCAATCCACGCACCGATATCTGGTGGGCCGGTACCGGCGATCCGCATATGCAGGCGGCGGAAGAGGGGCTGACGCAGGTGTACAAATCGCCGTTGCTCGATCAGCAGCAGGATTGGGCGCAGAAGCAGGCGGAAAACTCCGGCTATCGCACGGTAGGCATCTACGCCGGTGCGCTCGGTTGGGGTTACAACACCAAGCTGCTGGCATCGAAAAAGCTGAAAGAACCGAAATGCTGGGCCGATCTGCTGGATCCCAGCTTCAAAGGTGAAATCCAGATCGCTAACCCGAACTCCTCCGGCACGGCCTACAACACGCTGGCCACGCTGGTGCAGATCATGGGCGAAGATAAAGCCTTCGATTATCTGAAGAAGCTCAATGCCAACATTTCGCAGTACACCAAATCCGGTTCCGCCCCGGTGAAATCCGCCGCGCGTGGCGAAACCACCGTCGGCATCGTGTTTATGCATGATGCGGTGGCGATGGAGGTGGATGGTTTCCCGATCAAGACCGTCGCGCCGTGCGAAGGCACCGGCTATGAAATTGGCTCGATGTCGATTGTGAAAGGGGCACGCAACCTGGCGAATGCCAAAGTTTGGTATGACTGGGCGCTGAGCGCCGAAGCGCAATCGCACATGAAAGAGGCTAAATCCTTCCAGCTGCCGTCGAACCGCAACGCGGAGATTTCAGAGTACGCGCCGCGTTTCGAGAACATCAAACTGATCGATTACGACTTCAAAACCTACGGCGATTCGGCAAAACGCAAAGCGCTGCTGGGACGTTGGGATAAAGAGATCGGCGCTAGCGCGCAGTGATGATTTGCAGACATCGTAGCGGCGCAATTCATTGCGCGCCGTTAAAACCGCGCGATAAATCGCGCCGCTACGGATACGTGCACGCAATGACACTTTGGGGGAATGCATGAATGCACATAATCGCCGTCTGACAGGCGCGCTGGCTATCGGCGCAGTGGCATTGCTGCTGCTGCCGTGGTTTAGCCTGGAAGCCGGTTTCTTCAGCAGCGGCTGGCTAACCAGCCTGTGGAGCGACAGCGCCAGCGCGCCTGCACTTTGGCAACTGGGTGAACATCCGTGGCTGATGGTCGCCATCGCGCTGTGGGTGTTATGCGGCGCCTGTGGCGTCTTGCCCAGCGCCGCGCGCAGCCGTTTGCTGCTGCTGTTTAGCGCGCTCGGCGTGCTGTTCCTGATCGTTGAAGGCCACGCCATCGGTTACAGCGGCTGGAGCTGGCTGTGGCTGGAAAACCGCTTCGGCGCGCTGGCGTCCGGTCAACCGGCTATGGGCGCGGGCGCACTGTTGTTGCTGACTACCTTCCTGCTGCTGTTCTCCTTCGCGCTGGCCGAACGCGGCGTGATGAAAGGCGATGCGTTTGTGGTGGCATCGTTGGTGCTGCTCACCGCGCTGGTGAGCATCTTTGTGCTCTATCCGGTGCTGAGCATGTTCGTGGTGTCCGTACAGGATGTGGACGGCAGCTTTAAGCCGGATGGCTTGATCAGCAACCTTCAGGACCCCTCCATCTGGAGCCTCTCCTGTTTGTCGGGCGGCACCTGTGGCACCGCGTGGCGCACGCTGTGGCTGGCGCTGATGACCGCCGCCGGTTCCACGCTGCTCGGCCTGGCCTTTGCGCTGGCGGCAACCCGCACGCCGCTGCCGTGCAAAAAGGCGCTGCGCATGCTGACCATTTTGCCCATCATCACGCCGCCGTTTGTGATTGGTCTGGCATTGATTCTGCTGTTTGGCCGTTCCGGTGTGGTCACTGAACATCTGGCGGCGCTGTTTGGCATCGAACCAGGTCGCTGGCTGTATGGCTTAACCGGTATCTGGATCGCGCAGGTGCTGTCGTTTACGCCCATTGCGTTTCTGGTGCTGATTGGCGTGGTTGAAGGCGTCAGTCCCTCACTGGAAGAGGCTTCACAAACGCTGCGTGCCAATCGCTGGCGCACCTTTACTCGCGTCTCATTGCCGTTGATGGCGCCGGGTTTAGCCAACGCGTTTTTAATTAGCTTTATTGAAAGCATGGCTGACTTCGGTAACCCGATGGTGCTGGGCGGCAGTCACGGCGTGCTCTCCACCGAAATCTTCTTCTCGGTGGTGGGCGCGCAAAACGATCCCAGCCGCGCTGCGGTGCTGGCGATGATTCTGCTGTGCTTCACGCTCACCGCTTTTGTGCTGCAACGCTGGTGGCTGGGCGGCAAAAACTTCGCCACCGTCACCGGTAAAGGCGACGGCGGTAAACACGTGCAGCTGCCGCGCGTGCTGCGTTACGGCGTCTACGGCATGGTGATTCCGTGGGGCCTGTTCACGCTGGTGATCTACGGCATGATTGTGGTGGGTGGCTTTGTGCAGTCGTGGGGCTTAAATGATGCGCTAACTATCGAGCATTACGTGCGTGCCTTTGGCGTCAGCTTCAGCAATGGACATCTGCTGTGGAGCGGCGTGGCGTGGAACTCCTTCTGGACCACGCTGGAGATTGCGTTGATTGCTGCGCCGCTAACGGCAATCGTCGGCCTGCTAACCGCCTGGCTGATCGTGCGGCAGAAGTTTGCCGGTCGTCAGACCTTCGAATTCCTGCTGATGCTCAGCTTCGCCATTCCCGGCACGGTCATCGGCGTGAGCTACGTGATGGCGTATAACCTGCCGCCGCTAGAGATCACCGGCACGGCGATGATTCTCGTGGCCTGCTTTGTGTTCCGCAATATGCCGGTTGGCGTACGCGGTGGCATCGCGGCGATGAGCCAGCTGGATAAAAGCCTCGATGAAGCATCATTAACGCTGGGCGCCAATAGCTTCCGCACGCTGCGCAAAGTGGTGCTGCCACTGTTGAAACCGGCAATCAGCGCCGCGCTGGTGTACGCCTTTGTGCGTGCCATTACCTCAATCAGTGCGGTGATCTTCCTCGTCAGTGCGCAGTACAACATGGCCACGTCTTACATCGTCGGGCTGGTAGAAAACGGCGAATACGGCGTGGCGATTGCTTACTCCACGGTGCTGATTGTGGTGATGCTGCTGATTATCGGCATGTTCCAGTGGCTGGTGGGGGAACGGCGTCTACGCCGCGTAGCCCGTCCGGTCGATCTCGTTGTGCCGCCTGCTTCAACTTCATTAACTCAGGAGAGTGCCGTATGACACGCGTAACCGCCGGTTCTGTGGTGTTTGAACATGTCTCGAAACGCTTTGCCGGTTTTGATGCCATTCCCGATCTCTCATTGACGGTCGAGCCCGGCACGCTGGTCACGCTGCTGGGTCCGTCCGGCTGCGGTAAAACCACCACGCTGCGTTTGCTGGCCGGGTTGGAGCATCCCACCGCCGGGCGCATTTTGATTGGTGGCAAAGATGTCACCAACTTGCCGGCTAACGAGCGCGACGTGGCGATGGTGTTTCAGTCTTACGCGCTGTTCCCGCATATGAGCGCGCTCGACAACATCATGTATGGCTTGCAATCGTCCGGCATGAATAAACGAGAAGCGCAGGACCGTGCGCGCGAAGGGTTGAAGCTGGTGGGGTTGGAACATCAGGGCCAGCGGCTGCCGTCGGAGCTCTCCGGTGGGCAGCAGCAGCGTATTGCGGTGGCGCGCGCGCTGGTGCTGGAGCCGCAGGTGCTGCTGCTGGATGAACCGCTCTCTAATCTTGATGAACGTTTACGGCGGCGCGTGCGCACCGATATCCGCGATCTACAGCAGCGACTCGGTTTCACCGCTGTGTATGTCACGCACGATCAGGAAGAGGCGTTGGCGGTGTCCGATAAGATTATTGTCATGAAAGAGGGGGATATTGCCCAGCAGGGCGCGCCGGAAAGCTTGTATCACGCGCCAAACTCGGTGTTTATCGCCGACTTTATGGGCGAAGCGAATATTCTGCCGTGCGAAGTGGAGCAACTGGAAGGCAGCGAAGCGCTGGTGCGCTTAGGCAGCCAGCGTTATCGCGTGCGCGGTAATGGCCTGAAAACCGGTGCAGCACAGCTGTCGGTGCGGCCACAGTTCATTACGCTGCGCGGTGAGGGCGCGGGAGCACTACGCGGGGAAGTGACGCACAGCACGTGGCTCGGCGACCATATCGAATATGAGGTGGCTACCGAATTGGGTTCGCTGTTCATTGTCGATGCGGAGATGGAGCAGCAGCTGCCGCTGGCATCGAACGTCGCCATCGATTTTAAACCTCAGGGTTTGGCCCTGATTGCCCGTTAATGTAAGGATGGATGATGAGTGAATTAGACAACGACCCGCTGTTATCACGCCTGATTCTGGCGGAAAAAGTCGCGCGCGCCGGCGGTGCCAAAGCGCTCGAGTATTTCCATCAGCGCGAGACCTTAGTGGTGGAAACCAAATACGATTTGCAGGATGTGGTGTCGCGCGCTGACCGTGAAGTGGAACAGATGATCGATCAGCAAATTCGCGCGCAGTTTGCGGATGACGGTTTCCTCGGCGAAGAGTACGGGCTGCAGCAGGGTTCATCAGGTTATACGTGGGTGGTCGATCCCATCGATGGCACCAGTCCGTTCCTCAACGGCATGCCAAACTGGTGCGTGTCAGTGGCGGTGTTACATGACGGCGTGCCGGTGATTGGCGTGATTTTCGCGCCTTATTATCAAGAGTGCTACGTGGCAGCGATCGGTCAGGGCGCGACGCTCAACGGCAAGCGCTTGCAGGTGGACGCGACGCGCACGCTGCAAAACCACGTCACCGGATTTGGTGCCAACAGCCACGTCAGCCCGGATGAAGTGGGCAAAATTCTCGCCTCGCTGCTGGCGGCGGGCGGCAACTTTATCCGCATCGGCTCGGGCGCATTGATGCTGGCGTGGGTCGCCGCCGGCCGCGTGGTCGGTTATTACGAGCCTTACATGCATGCGTGGGATTGTCTGGCGGGTTATTGCCTGGTGAAAGAGGCGGGCGGCTGGTATCACCCGTTCAACACCGAAGGCGAACGTCTGCTGAAAGGCGCGCAGGTACTGGCCGTGGCGCCGGGTGCAGAAGCCGATTTGAAGCGCATTGCCGGTTTGTAATCTTGGTTGTGGTCGCCATCAATGGCGACCTTACGACAATTTTCCACGCTTTTGTAGGGGCGCCATTTATGGCCTAATGCTCGTCAGTTAACCAGCGCACTGGCTCAGTTGGGGTTCCCTGGTCGCCATGAATGGCGACCCTACAGGCGTTTTAGCGATGATGAATCAGTAAGACGCATTGATGCTGAAGCGCGGGTGTTGAGGCGACATCCCAGCCCGCTGAGCGAGTGAGGGATTCCAGGGCGAGCCGCAGGGATGCGGCGAGAGGCGGCGCTGAGCAGGAGCGAATCGCCGCCGGTCCGTCAGGAATCGTGAAGGAGTGAAGGCACCGCGAAGCGGCGGGATGGGCTGGCGCAGGGCCGGGGAGTGAAGAGGGCGTGGCCTAGACGCCCTCTTCTCGGTCGCCGCACGGCGTAGATGAAACTGCCTCAGCCGATGGCGAACGAAAGTCGCTCAGTGCTTAACTGATCGGCATTACGCCATTTATGGCGACCTCCCATCAAACCAGAATAAATTCCCGATAACCCGACCAAATCACATAGATCGCAAAATAGACAAAGATCAACGCCGAGGCGAGGTAGGAATACTTGAGCAGCCGCTGCCCGAGCAACTTACCGCCCATGCTACCCACCAGGCAGAGTACGCAGGTCCACACCACGCCCGCAATAAAGAAGCCGCCGAGGAAGGATGAGGTGGCGGCGGCGCTGCCGTGTCCCATACGCGAAATCAAGGCACCGCCCACGCTGGCGAACCACAGAATTGCAGTAGGTGACGACATCGCCAGCATCACGCCACGGCTAAACTCGCGCAGTAGCGATCGGTACGGCTGCTGTTCCGCTTCCGGCAGTTCCGTCTGTTTACGCAGTGCGGCATACAGCATCTTCCCGGCAAACCACAGCAACAGCATGCCGCCACCAATCCATAGCACCCAACGTACGGCAGTAAATTGCAACACCACGGCCATTCCCGCTAGCGCCAGCAGCGCATAGATCAGGTCGCCAATACAGGTGCCAATCCCCAGCCAGAAACCGTGAAAATAGCCGCGCTGCATCGCCAGCGTAATCATGGCGATATTGGCGAGACCGATATCCAGACACAACGATAAACTCAGCAGAAAACCATTTGAAAACTGCAACATAGCAATGTCAGCATCCCTGGCATGTAAATGGAGTGTTATTAAATCACAACGTGATGTCACAAGTCGCACTATTCGTCGCGGGCAATTTATCGCGCTGCATGCAGGCATTAATGCTGCACTCACACAATTCATTCTTATTATGCTAATTCAGCTGTAAGTAACTCCACGTTCTTATCACAATGTTTAATCTCCTTTTAGCTTGCTCATAAATCTTGATATTGAGCGTGATAATTTATCCGGCAACTTTACGAGGGATGAATATGATCGCTATCAGAATGGAATTGTCATACCCGATTGAAATAAATGTTAATAACGAGGTGCTTGATCAATGAAGAAAATTAAACACCTCTATCTCTCTATTTTTATCGTCGCGCTCCTGACTTATCTGCTCTCGGCAGAATATGCCAATATTAACGCCAATGCGTTATTATGGAGCTTACGGCAGAATACGGTATTTCTGGCAGGTGTATTAGCATGGTTTGGCATGTCGTTTACCATTATTCTGAGTATTCGCCATCCGTTACTTTCTCGCTGGTGCGGCGGTCTGGATAAAGCGTATAAGCTGCATAAGTGGTGTGCTATTTCATCGGTAGTGTTTGCGCTTATTCACTGGCTGGCAGAGAAAGTGCCGCATTGGTTAGTTGATGCCGGGGTGGTTACTCATCCCGGTGAATTGGGCCATATAGTCATGACGTCATGGCAGGAGAGTTTATTAGAGTTTGGACTGATACTGGCAGAGTATGGTTTGTATATTTTAATCGCGCTTTCACTGGTTTCCGTTACTAAAAAGATTCCATATCATATTTTCTATTATCTGCATAAAGCTTTCCCGGTGGTGTATATTGCCTGTGCGTATCATGTAATGACCTCACTTTTTAAAACCGAGTGGTGGCAAACACCGGCGGCTTACCTGCTGGCGCTGGTAACGTTGGTTGCGGTTGGCTGTGCATTGATCTCGCTGTTTCAACGCACCGGACGCCGTTATTCCGCTCAGGGCGAGATTCTACAAGTCGTTGCGGCACCGCAAGATATTGTAGAAGTTAAACTGCGCAACCCTGCCAATATCGCCATGTTACCCGGGCAATTTGCTTTCGTTCAGTTTGAACACTCAACCGAGCGTCATCCCTTTACGCTGTCTGATATTAATCCGCAACAGCAATCGCTGACCTTATCGATAAAAAAACTCGGCGATTATACCCGGCAGCTGGCTCACCATCTGCAGCCCGGCCAGCGCGTAAACATGGAGGGGCCTTATGGTGATTTCACCTTCAAGGCGACAGGTCATCAGCAATTGTGGGTTGCCGGCGGAATAGGTATTACGCCATTTATGGCGAAACTTAAAGACGCCGCCAGAAGAGGCGAAAAACTTTCTGGCGTAGAATTGTGGTATTTCACCCGACCCGAGAGTGGAATTAGCTATCCCGACTCTTTACCAGCGCTGTGTCAGCAAACAGAGGTGGTGCTGCACTATTTTACCGCCAACGCTATACAAACTCTGGAACAACGTGTGAGCGCAATCAAAGATAATCTGCACTCGGCAGCATTGGATATTTGGTTCTGTGGTCCTGAAGGTCTGAAAAAAACGCTCATTCAGGCTGTTAATCAACATGAAATTAACCTTAAGGATTTCCATGCAGATTGCTTCTCCTGGCGCTAATAAACTTATCGCAGAATAACGTGGCGGGTTTAATTAGCGTGTTTACTTCAATAATGTGAAGGCGGTCACCTTCAGTGGCCGTGCTGTCATCTGACGCACGCTATATTCGCTTAACAGTCGGTAAATCTATTATTTAGGCGGAGTGTTAAGTTGAATAAATCAAATAATTTTAACAGGCAGGGTTTAGCATCCAACCTATCCATGGCATTATCTGCGGTTGTTTTCATCTTAGCGGGAAGTGCAATGGCAACTGCAGCGGAACACCACAACCAAACGGCGTTAGTCGGCACATGGACCAGCATTCCGGATGCGCCGTTAGTGCAAAATCCGGGACATCCTAGCGAAGGCTTGTACCGATTGAAGGTCAATAGCGACGGCACCTTAACGCCACTTGATTTCATCAAAATGAAAAGCCCCTCATGGATCGTGAAATCCCACGACGGCCGCTTTGCTTATACCACCAATGAAGAAAATGCTGGCGCCGTTACCGCGCTCGCCATCGATAACAGCGGCAAGGTGCGGGTGATCAATGCGGTGGATAGCCACGGCCAACAACCCACTCATGCCACCATCAGCCCGGATGGCAAATTCCTGTTTGTTGCCAACTACTCGGTGGCAAAAGGTGGCGCCAGCGTTGCGGTATTACCGATTCATCATGATGGTTCACTCGGCGAACAGGTGCAGAACTTCCCATTTGCCGATGGAAGCGGCGCGGTGAAAGATCGTCAGGATGGCGGTCACGCGCATTCAACGACCTTCACCCACGACGGCAAATATCTTTACGCGGCCGATCTCGGCGGCGATAAACTCCACGCTTACGCCTATCACGCGGGGAAAACCCAGCCGCTGCAGGCGGATACCGCGCGTGACGTCACTTTCCCGGCCGGATCGGGCCCGCGTCATATGGTGTTTTCACCCGATGGCAAACACGCTTATGTCACCACCGAAATGGCCGCTGAAGTCGTGGTGTTTGCCGTGCAGGACGATCGTTTGGAGCGACAAGCGGCGGTCAAACTGAATACAGAAAACAGCAGCGCCGAGTACAGAAGCGGTGGCGGCATCATCCTTAGCCCGAACGGCAAGTATCTGATTGCCGCTAACCGAGGTTCCGACAACAGTTTAGTGGTGTTCAGGATTGAGCAGGATGGCTCATTGGGTTCACCGGTGCGCTATAAGGCGGACGGTATCGAGCCACGCGCCTTCGCCTTTGATGCCAGCGGCAAATTTTTGTACGTGGCAAACGTGTTCACCAACAACATCACCCTGTTCCATTTTGATGCGGAAAGCGGTGCGTTAAAAGCCGCGGGCGAAGTGGCGAAGATCGCGACGCCGACGGATATCAAGTTCTTTAATTAAGGGGGGATTGCGGTCGCCATTTATGGCGTTATGCAAGTCAGTTAAGCAGCGCACTGGCATCGCAGTGGTTCCGCCCGCTAAGCATCCGGCAGTTTCAGAATGTGTGAAGCCGGCGGCCGGGCTAAGGTCCGAAGGCGCGGACCTTAGCAATCCGCGCCTGCGCCGTCCTCGCTGTTCCCTCGCTTATCACTCCGGCCTGACGGACCGCGCGGATTCGCCATCCCTGGCTCATGCCGCGCTTTCGCCGACGTCGTGTCGGCTCATCCTGGCCGTCACTCTGCGCTCGGCGCTGCGGATAGCGCCCAACACCATCGCCTGTCATTACCGTATCTGATTTGAAATTTTGCTGACTGAAGATTGCGGGTTACCTGGTCGCCATGAATGGCGACCCTACAGGCGTTACAGCGATGATGATTCAGGAATAGGCATTGATGCTGCAGCGCGGGTGTGGAGGCGACATCCCAGCCCGCTGAGCGAGTGAGGGATTCCAGGGCGAGCCGCAGGGATGCGGCGAGAGGCGGCGCTGAGCAGGAGCGAATCGCCGCCGGTCCGTCAGGAATCGTGAGGGAGTGAAGGCACCGCGTAGCGGCGGGATGGGCTGGCGCAGGGCCGGGGAGTGAAGAGGGCGTGGCCCAGACGCCCTCTTCTCGGTCGCCGCACGGCGTAGATGAAACTGCCTCAGCCGATGGCGAACGAAAGTCGCTCAGCGCTTGACTGATCGGCATTACGCCATTTATAGCGACCGTTAATAACCGCTTGGTTAGTCGTGCCATCCATTATATTTAAACGGACAGTCTGCATTAAATCTATATTTAATCTTTCGCACCTTATTGGTGCCCATTGCCATTTAACAGTGCGCACATTGCCGTAGCGGCGCAATTTATTGCGCATTTAATCACGCTATTACGTCAATGCGCGGGGATTATGTTATTTGGCCCACTTCTTGCTTTATAAAAAATAACGCCCCAACGCTGTGGCAACCCTCTGGTTAATGTAGACAACGCCGTCTGCCGATCTCTCTTATTCTCTCCGGCCTCCCGGAAACCTCCCAATTATTTTTCTTTACTTCCTTAAGGGGATGTTATGGCTATTAGTCGTCGTTCATTTATCCAGGGTTCAGCGGTATCGGCATTGGGATTAGCTGCAGGCGTGGCGCCTAAATTCACTTTCGCCGCCGATAGCAAGGACGCCATTAAAGTCGCCAGTATTCTCGACCTCTCCGGCGGCCTCGATATCTACGGTAAACCGATGTCGAATGCGGTTAATCTGGCCGCGGAAGAGATCAATGCCGCAGGTGGATTATTAGGGCGTCCACTGCAGGTAATTAATTACGATGCGCAGTCCAACATGCAGCTTTATGCGCAATATGCGCAGCAGGCGACGCTAAAAGACAAAGTGGCAGTGGTGCACGGTGGAATAACCTCAGCCTCACGCGAAGTAATTCGTCCGGTATTGGATCGTTTTCGCTCGCTCTATTTTTATCCGGCGCAGTATGAAGGTGGAGTGTGTGACCGCAACTATTTCTCCTCAGGTTCTACTCCGGCACAAACCGTAGAAAAGCTGGTGCCTTATGCGGTGAAAAAGTGGGGTAAAAAAGTTTACGTGCTGGCGGCGGATTATAACTACGGTCAAATCGTCTCTGCCTGGGTGAAAAAATCGGTGCGTGATAACGGTGGCGAAGTAATGACCGTGGAATTCTTCCCGCTGGATGTCACCGATTTTGGTGCCGCAATTTCTAAAATCCAGAGCGCAAAACCCGACATGGTGTGGTCGGCGCTGGTGGGCGGCGCGCACATCTCGTTCTACCGCCAGTGGCATGCCGCCGGTATGAGCGGCAAGATCCCGATTGCCTCGACGGTGTTTGGCGGCGGCAACGAACACATCATTCTATCGCCGGAAGAGAGCAACGGTATTCTGGTGGCGGCCAACTATATGCAGGAAATTCCCTCGCCAGAGAACCAGGCCTTCGTCGAAAAATTCCATGCACGCTACGGTGCCAATACGCCGTATATCAGCGATTTAGCCATGGGCGCCTATCAGGGCATGCTGATTTGGGCAGAAGGGGTGCGCAAAGCGGGCGATATCGATCGCATGAAGGTGATTGAGGCGCTGGAATCCGGCATCACGCTAACGTCGCCCAGCGGCAAGCTCAGTGTCGATCCGGCTACCCATCACTGTTCGCTGGATGTGCACATCGCCGAAGTGGAAAACCATCAGATGAAAATCCTGGAAACCTTCCCCAATCAAGCACCGGTGGATACCGCGATGGTGTGCGATCTGAAGAAAAATCCGCGCGATACCAAACAGTATCAAATTGAGCTGTAACAGGAGCCGCTATGGATCTGTTCATTATCTACGGCATTGAAGTGCTCAATGCCATTGCCGTACTGATCATCATGAGCGTTGGGCTGGCGGTCGTATTCGGCATGATGAAAATCGTCAATATGGCGCACGGCGAATTCATGATGCTGGGCGGCTACAGCGCGATTCTGGCAACCAACCAGTGGGGCGTGCCGATTTGGATCGCCATGCTGGTGATCGCACCGCTCACCGTGGGCGTCTTCGGCGCGGTGGTGGAGCGCGTGATCATTCGTCATCTGTATGGGCGGATGATCGACACCATGTTGGCCACCTGGGGCTTGAGCCTGGCCTTGATTGGTGCCGCCACCATGCTGTTCGGCAACACCACTTTAGGCATCAGCTCACCACTGCCGAGCGTTAACGTGGGCAGCTACAGCACCAGCGGCTATTCGCTGTTCATGATTGTGTTTGCGCTGGGCTTGATCGGGGCGCTGTGGCTGCTGCTGCGCTTTACCACCTTAGGGTTGTGCGCTCGCGCCACCATGCAAAACGCCCGCATGGCCGCGGCGCTTGGCAGCAATCCGGGCAAAATCTACAGCCTGACGTTTGGACTCGGCGCGGCGCTTTCCGGTTTAGGCGGCGCGCTGTTAGCGCCGATTACCGGCGTCATCCCAACCATTGGCGTCAGCTTTATTGCCAAAGCCTTTATCACGGTGATCGGCGGCGGCAGCGCGATTATCGCCGGCACGCTCTCCTCATCCACGCTGTTCGGCACCATTTCCCAGCTGGTGACCTATGCCTCCACGCCGGTGTTCGGGGCGGTGGCGCTGCTGCTGAGTGCGATTGTGTTGCTCCGCCTGATGCCGCAGGGCATCACCGGACGCTTCTTCAGGAGATCGCTGTAATGAAATTTTTCTCTGAGAAAGTCCAGATTGTGCTTACCGCGCTGGTAATGGTGCTAGTGGCGCTGTGGCTCTCCGGCACGATTGAGCTCTACACCTTGCTATCACTGACGGTGTTTCTGGTGATGGGATTGCTGTCACTCAGTCTGGCGTTTATCTGGGGTTACGGCGGTATTTTGTGCTTCGGCCAGGCGGCGTTTTTCGGCCTGGGCGCTTACACCTATGCCATCTGCGCGATCAACTGGGGCGACTCCACTTGGGCGGTGGTGATGGCGGTGCTGCTGCCTACGCTGTTCTCGCTGCTGCTCGGCTATGTGATTTTTTATGGCGGGGTCAGCGATGTTTATCTCGGCGCAATAACGCTGGCGGTGAGTCTGGTGCTGTTTAACTGGGTCAACTCCACTTCCGGTAGCGAGTATCACCTTGGTGAGGCGCTGCTGGGCGGCTTCAATGGGATTCCGTCGGTGCCGACGCTCAACCTGCCGTTCCAGCCCGACGCCATTTTGTCACCGGAAGCGATCTTTATGGTCACGGCGGGCTGTCTGGCGCTCTGTTACGCCTTGCTGAAATTTGTGCTGCTGAGCCGTTTCGGCAAAACCGTGGTGGCGATCCGCGAGAACGAACAGCGCGCCGGTTTGCTCGGCTATAACGTGCCGGCACATAAGCTGGCGACCTTTGCCATCGGCGCAGCGATTGCCGGTTTAGCCGGTTGTCTATACGTCAACTGGGGCGCGTTTGTCAGTCCTGGCGTGTTCAGCATCAGCCAGTCAGCGCAGATCATTATTTGGGTGATTGTCGGCGGGCGCGGCACGCTGCTCGGCCCGGTGATCAGCTGCGTGCTGTTGCAGTGGATGGTGACGCGGCTGGGTGCGCAGCAAACCGTGGACGTCAATTTAGTGCTGGGGGTGATTCTGGCGGTGTTTGTGTTGCTGATTCCGGGCGGCATTTTGCCCACGCTGCAGCGTTTGGTGCGGCGCAAGCGAACGATGAGCGCCACGGCCAGCCGTGCGCAGGTGAGTGAGGTGAAACCATGACGGCCAATGTGTTGCTGGAAACCCACAAGATGGGCGTCAGCTTTGGTGGCGTTCATGCGGTAAAAGAGGTGGATTTTACTCTGCATGAAGGTGAGTTGCGCTGCCTGATCGGCCCGAACGGCGCCGGCAAAAGTACCTTTTTTAAAATGTTAAGCGGGCAGGTGACGCCAACGCGCGGCGAGTGTCGCTATCGCGATCGGGTGATCTCCGGTAAACGGCCGTGGGAGATTGCACGTCTGGGGATCGGCATTAAAACCCAGGTGCCGAGCGTGTTCGAGGGCTTAAGCATCCGGGAAAACCTGTGGCAGGCGGCGGCGAATAAGCTGGCAAAAGCCGCGTTGCCGGCGGCGATTGATCGCGTGCTGGAGGATATCGGGCTCGCCGAACTGCAGCATGCGGTGCTTTCGGAGCTGGCACACGGTCAGCGGCAGTGGGTGGAGTTGGGCATGATTCTAATCTCAAAACCGCAGCTGGTGCTGCTGGACGAACCGGCGGCAGGCATGACGCATCAGGAGGTGCGCAAAACGGCGCAGCTGATCAAAACCATTAACCAGCAGAGCACGGTGGTGGTGGTGGAGCACGACATGGAGTTCATCAGCATGATTGCGCAGCGGGTAACGGTATTTAATCAGGGCGCGGTGCTGGCGGAGGGCAGTTTCCGCGAGGTGACGCAAAATCCGCTGGTGAAAGAGGCGTATCTCGGCAATCTGGAGATTAAACATGCTTGAAATAAAAGAGATGGTCTCGGGCTATAACAAAATACCGGTGCTGAACCTATCCGAGCTGTTTGTCGGTGCTAAATCCTTTACCGGAGTGCTGGGCCGCAACGGCATGGGCAAAACCACGCTACTGCGCACCATTATGGGCGAACTGCCTGCCTGGCAGGGCAGCATTGCGCTGAATGGCATCGATATTACGCGTTACCAGGCGCACCAGCGCGCGGCGGCGGGGATTGGATTTGTGCCGCAGGGGCGCCAGATTTTTCCGCTGCTAACGGTAGAAGAGAATTTGCGCATGGGCTGCGTGAAACACTTCTCACGCGCCGGGCAGATTATCGAGCAGATGCTGGAGATCTTTCCGCGCCTGAAACGCCTGCTGGCACAGCCCGGCGGCGCGCTTTCGGGTGGCGAGCAGCAACTGCTGGCGCTGGCGCGCTGCTTGTGCGGACAACCGCAGCTGGTGCTGCTGGATGAGCCGACGGAGGGGATTCAACCGAATATCTGCGAGGAGATTATTGCGACGTTACAGCGGCTGCGCCATGAGATGGATATTTCAATCATTCTGGTGGAGCAGGATATTGAGTTTCTGTATGCGCTTTCCGACCAGATTCATGTGATCGAGAAGGGGCAGATTGTGCAGAAAATCGATCCGAAAACCCAGTCGAGCGCCAGCGTGGCGGAGCAGTTTTTGGGGTTTCACGTGTGAGGTAGATTGCCCTTACCCCAGCCATCTCTCGCTTGCGGGAGATGGGGGGAAAGCGCGCCGAACGGTTCCCTCTCCTGCTTGCGGGAGAGGGTTAGGGTGAGGGACTGGCGGCACGTTTGTCCTCCCTGACACAGCACCCGGCAGCATCAGCAAAGCGTTAACTCATCCGCTCGCTTACTGTGAAGCTTCCTTTTTCGGGATGCGCATAGGATGAATCATGATTGAACAATCATTACTGGCAACGCTTTCTGGTGTTCGGCTGCATATTTTCCATCCTGACTCACAAAGCGTGCGCGCGTTTTGCGCCTCGCTGGCGCAGCTGGGCTGTCACGCGCAACACAGTTGGCCGCCCGCGGCGTCATTCCCTGCGGAAACACAACTGCTGCTGGTGGCGATTGACGCCCATCAGCAGCAAGCGCTGCCTGGCCTCTTCAGCAGCGCCCAGCAGCGGGACATTCCCCTGGTTGCGCTGGCCGATTGCCACAATGCGCGGCTGTTTCCGCTGCTGCTGCAACTTCAGCCCAGCGCCATCGCCGAGCGAGAAATCAATCCCTTTGCCTTGATTGTGCAGATCATCGGCACGTTAAAAACCGTGCGCCAGCGCGAGCTGCTGCAGGTGCGCAGAGCGCGTGGTGAAAGGTTAGCGCAGGCCAAGGGCGTGTTAATGCAAACCTTTGGCCTTGATGAGTCTGGCGCGTATCGTTTAATGCGCAGTGAAGCGATGAACACGCGCAGCAGCCTGGAATTTACCGCGCAACGCGTGATTAATACTCTGCAAAAGTAGTTACTCCTGCGCCTGAGCGTCCGGCAGTCGCAGCAGGCTGCTGGGCGTATAACCAAAGGCTTTGCGAAACGCCAGGCTGAAGTGCGACATGTCGCTAAAGCCATGATCCAGCGCCACCTGCGTGATATTGCGCGCTTTGCCTTCCGCCAGAATGCGGCGGCAGGCGTGCAGGCGCTCCTGCCAGAGGAAGTTCATCGGGGTGGTGCCGTGGGCGGCGAACACCCGGCTGATGGTGCGCGGAGAAACGTGATGCGCATTGGCTATCTGCGCCACCGACAACTCCGGCTCCTGCAGATTTTGGCGCAAAAAAAGCACTACGCGCGAATAGAGATCGGGTTTCAACGCCTGCTCGCTGTGCTGCAAATTAACGCTGACCGAAATCATATTCAGCAGCGTATTAGCAAACTGCGCGGCCAGAAACGCATTCTCCCGCTCGGCGTTAAACACAAAGGCTTCCTGCAGCAGTTGTTTAAGCGAGGTCATGCCGGGCCGCGTAAGGTCCAGCGTTTTACCCGCCAGTTTTGCCGTGGCAGGTGCCTCTTTCTCCATGATGTGACGCGGCAGATGCACGATATTGATGGCGACATTGTCCATCGCAAAATCAAACGGCGTGGCTGCATCGTAAATCACTACGTCGCCGGCGCTAACGCGTGACTGGTGACCATTCTGACGCAGCGTACCGCTGCCCGCACTGACGTAACCCAGATAGAAATCGTGATTAGGATGGCGGCGAATGCACTCCGGCGTGCGTTGCCACATCAGCGCGGTATGCGATACGTGATTAGCGATATCCAGTTGACCTAACATCGAATAGGCGAAGCTGCCGGAAAACGCACCGGCGTGCATTTGCCGCGCTTCGGCCTTAATCAAACGTGAGCACACCGCATCGCGCCAGGCATCGAAGCGATGACGATTATCGAGATCATCGGTGGTGAACAGCTCTTTCATATCAGCATCCCCTAAACATGGCGAAAAAGGGCGGAAGTAGAGGAGTTAAAGCAAGTTTCAGGCCATCAGCGGGTGAAAGGGCCGCCCCGATGCTGTCGAGGCGGCAAAGGCGAAAGATTTACAGCGCAGGATGCTGTTTATGCCAATCGGTAACCTGCTGGAAGGCCCACGCGCCCTGAATCATGGTGGTTTCAGCGAAATGCGCCGCGACCAGCTGGAAGCCAATAGGCGCGCCGGTTGCTGTCATACCGCACGGCAAGGTAATGGTGGGATGTCCGCTGGCATCGAATGCACTGGTATAGCGCAGCACGCCGTTAAACAGTGCCTGATCGGTACCAAAACGGGTCATGGTGTCCCAGGTTAATCCGGCATAGGCGGTCGCGGGAGCGAGAATCAAATCGACCTGAGTAAAGAGTGCGGAAATATCGCCGCGCAGCGCCGCACGATTGAGCAGCAGCCGCTGATACTCGAGTGCGGTGACGCTGTGACCGAGATCCAGCAGACCCGCCAAAGCCGGACCGTATTGATCTTTCTGCGCTGGATAGGTCTTTTCATGCGCCAGTGCAGTTTCCACGGCGCATAGCGCGCTCCACTCGGCGGCGGCTTGTTCGGTATCCGGCAGCGTAATATCCACCAATGTGGCACCGAGCGAACTCAACGTGGCGATAGCCGCTTGCAGCGCCGCCCGCGTCTCTTCATCCACTTTCTCCAGCGCCCAGCTTTTATCGACACCGATGCGCATTTTGCTAATACCGCGCGTCATCAGCGCCAGATAATCAGGTACCGGTTCGCTGCTGGAAGTGGAATCTTTATCATCGCGACCGGCAATGGCTTGCAGCATGGCGGCGGCGTCAGCGGCGTTGCGCGCCATAGGGCCGATATGGTCGAGGGATGCCGCCAGTTCACAGGCGCCGTGACGTGTCACGCGACCCCAGGTTGGTTTAATCCCGGTCAGGCCGTTGGCGTTAGACGGGAAGCGAATGGAACCGCCGGTATCGGTGCCAATCGAGCCAAAGCACAAGCCCGCTGCGGTAGCGACGCCGGATCCGCTGGAGGAGACGCCGGTCCACAACGCGCTGCCCCACGGATTATTGGGGCGAGTGATTTCGGGATGGTGATCGGCGAAGGCGCTTTCGGTTTGCGTCAGCTTGCCGAGAATCACCGCACCCGCCGCGCGGAAGCGTTCCACCACGGTGGAGTTTTCGTCTGGATAGTGATCCTTGTGGATGATCATGCCGTGGCTGGTGGGGGCATCTTTGGTCCAGATCAGATCTTTCAACGCAATCGGCACACCGTGCAGCGGGCCACGCATTTTGCCCTGGGCAATCTCTGCATCGGCTTCGGCCGCCTGCTTCAGCGCGCTATCACGAATGATGTAGAAGAAGCTGTGTAAGTCACGATCCAACGTATCGATACGCGCCAGCAGCGTTTGCGTGACCTCAAGCGAGGAGATGTCGCCCGACTGAATCAGACGGCCAATTTCCAGCAAGCTTTTGTAATGCAGATTATTCATCCTGACCTTTCCTCGTGAGTGAGAGATGTGCTGATGAATAACCTAAGTCAGGTGCGTGGTGCGGGCTGTGTTTAACCAGACAGATGCTGTGCCAGAAATGCCAACCCGTGGTGGGGTGCGGGTGACAAAACACTAAAGCTGCCGAAATTCTCGCCGATAACGTAGCGGAATAGTACATAACGAGGATTATTTTCATGCTAAATGGGATTGGCAGCAGCGTACTGAGAAATTTAATCGCTTCTAACGCGGTGGTCACACCGACGGTCAACAGCAAAACCGCGAAAAATGCCTTAACGGCAGAAGCCTCCACCAAAGTGACCTTCAGCGAGGCGAGTGACGCCATCGCCGCGATCTACAAAATCGTGCCTGCACAGGTACAAAGCTCCGTGGATGTCACCAGCAGCCTGCAAGCGCAGCTGAACGGTGCCGCGCAGGCGAAAGGCGTTGGCATGAACGGTCTGGGCAGCTCCTTGCTCAGTAATCTGGCCAGCAATCGCGGTGATGTGACCCTGAGCGTTCCCGCAACCGACGCGGTTAACAGCGCACAAAGCAGCAGCCAAAGTGCGCTGGCGTTGACCATCACCACCCAATCTGGCGTGCAGGTTAGCCTGCAAATGACGCGCCAGCAGGGCGGCATGGTGGTGGAGCTGAAAACCAGCGGTGGCCAGTTGAATAACGATGAAGCTGCGGCGATTGGCAGCTTGTCAGCGGGTTTGCAGAAGGCGTTGGATGGCCTTGATGCCAGCACGACTCAACTTGATATCAGCGATCTGATGAAGTTTGATAGCTCGGTGTTGAAAAGCGTCGATCTGAAGACCGATCTGCGCAACGGCAATAATGTCACGCAGTCGCTGAATCTGCATGCCGACGATCAAGAGCGCTGGCTCGGTTTCCACAATGGTGATGTCAGCATCAAACTGGACACCGATATGTCGAAACTGACGCAGGCGGGTAGTGCGGCGCAGCAGGCCGCGGCGCTGGATCAGTGGAGCACCAAATTTGACCAGGCGGCGGCACGCGGTCATGGCAACAGTGCCATGCTGTCGCTGTTTAAAGAGAGCTTCCGTGCGCTCAATACCACCGAGGGCAAAGCGGCCGAAAGTATTAACACGCAGCGAGTGAAAGCGATTGATGCCAATGCGGCGAAGAGTGGCGCGATCAGCGGACTGGCCGATTTTTCCGCCACTTATCAGCAGACGCCGATTTCCGGTAATCCGTATAAGCCGGAAGAGGAAGATAGCTTCTCACTCAATGTGGCGCAAAAAACCACCACGCAGCAGCATGGCGATAGCCAGGATTTGAGCCAGCAGACGCTGTTTAAACTGAAAGCCAGTTTTCATACCGCGCTGGATTCCGCCTCAGCGGTGAAACTTACCGAACAGAAATCGTCGCAGAACTACAAATATCATCTGATTGATGATGAAGAGCGCAGCCAGACGTCGGTGACGCAGAATAAGAAAGGGGATTTGACTGCAAACTATTCGCAGCAGCTGACGCAAAATGAGACGGTCAAGACCTATCAGCTGGCGCAGTTGATCGACAGCGTAGAGATCCCGCACAGCGCGAAAAGCGAATCGAGCCGTTCATTCGCCGCCGCGCAGTTTGATGCGCAATTAAATAATTAATAGTCCAGCGCCGCTATTAACCTTCGCACAATTTGTAGCGGCGCGATTTATCGCGCTCTTTTGACGTTTAAACTGAGACGCGCAATAAATTGCGCCGCTTGTATCTTGAATGTGTTGCTGGTTAGCTACCAGCAACATGAAACGGAGGCAGCTTTTTGCGCCGCTTAAGACCCGATCTTGCTTCGTAGCTTTAAGCCCTCCGTTTCTCCTTTCACGCCAGCAACTACTCTGAACGGTAACCAGAAGCTCTGACTTCGTATGTACAAGGCTAGATGGCGTGATGGTTTAAGTGAAAGGGAGATATCCGATGTTCTGTCTTGGTATTGATGTAAGCAAACACAAACTCGACCTCTGCCTGTTCCCCGGCAACGGCAAAAAGAAAACGAAATCCATCAAAAATCAGGTCGGCGTAGAACGTGACATCTGCGACTGGCTCCAGAAGCAGAAGTGCCCGCCAGAGCAGGTGATGGTGGTGATGGAAGCGACCAGCGTCTATCACGAAAACGTCGCTTACGGGCTGCACGGGAACACGCCCGTGACGGTCTGTATCGGCAATCCGCAACGGGTCAGGGAGTTTGCCCGCGGAATGGGTATCCTGACCAAAAATGACGCGGTCGACGCCTGGGTGCTGGCCCGTTACGGCGAGCTGAAACAGCCCGATGCCTGGGTTCCGCCGCCACCGGAAGTCCGCAAGCTGAAAGACCTGCTGCGTCTGCGTGACGCCATCGTTGAAGATGTGCAGCGCGCGACGAACAGGCTCGAGAAGGCGAACTCAACCCAGACGGCGGGCGAGGTGACCGACTCGCTTGAAAGAACAAAAAAATCGCATGAAAAGGAGCTGAAGCGAATAAACGCGCTGATTGACGACCACATGGATAAGAATGATGGTCTGAAAGATGATCTTAAGCTGCTGGAGTCGATAAAAGGTATCGGCGGCGTAGTGGGAACGACCATGCTGTCGGTGCTGCGTACGTGCCAGTTCCGCAATGCGGGTCAGGTAGCGGCGTGGCTGGGCGTGGTGCCGGTCGAGAAGACGTCAGGCAGTTCGGTGAGAGGGCTGGCCCGGATGTCGAAAACCGGTCCCGCCGACGTGAGAGCGAAGCTGTATATGGCCGCGATAGTAGCGGCAAGGTGGAATCGCCCCGTAAGAGCGCTGTATGAAAGGCTGATGGCGAAGGGCAAGCCAGCCAAAGTGGCGCTGGGAGCGGTGATGCGCAAACTGGTCCATCTCTGCTTCGGTGTGCTTAAAACACGAGAGCCGTGGAACGAAAACTACGTAGCTACCGCTTGACGTTCAAGACGGTAGCTACGAGTATGTGCAAACATCATTATTTGCAGATTAAAACTTTTCTTAGCGTTATTTGATCTTAAGAATTACTCGCCGCTTTTTTATACTCAGCTACTCCTCGCAGCGCCGCCTGTAGCCCTTTGTTGTGCCTAAATAAATCGATAGCTTAATAATGGCAACCCATTGCCAGATATAGCATAACCGCGCTATTTACTTGCTTAAACTCCGCTGATTATCATCGCTTTCAACCCGTTATTAATTCCACCGCCTGCTGGCTTATTCAGTGCAGGCTTACTATTCGCTGTGCAGTAAAAGTGAAATCAGCTATGACGCAAAACAGTGACGAGATTATTAACCGCGCCGCGGTATTAAGCAGCGATGCACAGGCGATTGCCGCCGCACGCCATTTAGCCGAACAGGCGAAAAGCGGTGCAGTTGAGCGCGATCAACAACGTCTATACCCGATTGAGCTACTGAACCAATTCACCTTATTGGGCCTTGGTAGCATCAGCGTGCCGCGTGAATTTGGCGGCGCAGGCTTGTCGTTCCAGACGGTAGCCGAGGTATTTCGACTGATCTCCGCCAGCGATCCGTCGCTCGGGCAAATCCCACAAAACCACTTTGGCCTGATTCAGTTCATCCTCGGTGAAGGTTCTGCAGCGCAACAACAGCAGTTGTTGCGTGCGGTGGTCGACGGCAAGCGCCTTGGCAATGGAGGGCCAGAGAAAAACACCAAACACACGCGCGATGTGCAAGCGCAATTAGTGACAACGTCACAAGGTGTGCAGCTCACTGGGGAGAAGTTCTACTCTACCGGCGCGCTATTCGCCGACATTCTGGTCACCACCGCCATGCATGACCAGCAGCCGACCATGGCGTTTATTCCGTTGCCAGCGCAGGGCGTAGAAATTGTCGATGACTGGTCCGGCATCGGACAGCGCACTACTGCCAGCGGCACGGTGAAACTGCAGCAGGTGGTGGTGGATCCGGCGCTGCTGATGTCGCTGCCTGCGCCGGAAAAGCCGACGCTACGCGGCGCGGTTTCACAGTTGATTCAGGCTGCGATTGATGCCGGGATTGCTCAGGGCGCGCTGGATGAGGCACTGGAGTTTGTGCGCAGCAGCTCGCGACCGTGGGTGGATGCCAATGTCAGCCGCAATGCCGACGATCCCTATATTATCGCCGACGTGGGCCGCATCAGCACCGATCTGAGCGCCGCCAATGCGCTGCTGGCGCGTGCCGCCCGCGTACTGGACAGCATCGATAGGCAAGCGCTGACCGCTGAAAATTGCGCGCGCGCGTCGATTGCGGTGGCGGAAGCCAAAGTGCTCACCACCGAGGTTGCGCTGCGCGCCAGTGAGAAATTGCTGGAATGGGGCGGCAGTCGCGGCACGCTGCTGCGCCACGGGCTCGATCGCCACTGGCGCAATGCGCGCACCCACACTTTGCACGATCCGGTGCGCTGGAAAACCCACGCTATCGGCAACTATTACCTCAATGATGCGCTGCCTGCGCGTCATGCGTGGATTTAAGGAGCAACCATGACGCAGGTATTGCCTAAACAGCGCGCGACGCGCATCGCGACAGCCCAGCAAGCGTTACAGGTGGCGCAGGAATTAGCGGCGCGTTTTCGTGCCGGTTCATCCCAGCGCGACCGCGAACGTGAGCTGCCGCACACCGAGTTGCAGCAGCTGTTTCAATCCGGGCTAGGTGCCATCACCGTGCCGCGCGCCTTCGGTGGCATTGAGATTTCTAGCGCTGAACTGGCTGAGATTTTCGTGATGTTAAGCGCTGCCGACGGTTCGATTGGTCAGGTGCCGCAGAACCATTTTTACGCGCTGGAAGTGCTGCGCATCAACGGCAGCGAGGCGCAGAAAAAACGGCTGTATGCCGAGGTGCTGGACGGCGTGCATCATGGCAATGCGCTGGCGGAGTTCAGCTCGCCGGCCGCGCATCAGCGATCGACTGCAGTTTCGCAGCAGGCTGAGGGATTGCGTCTCAACGGCAACAAGTTTTACTGCACCGGTGCGTTATACGCCGATCGTATTCCGACGCTGGCGATTGCCGATGACGGTAAAGAACAGCTGGTGTTTGTGCCGCGCCAGCAGCCAGGCGTCAACGTGATCGATGACTGGAGCGGCTTTGGTCAGCGCACCACCGGCAGCGGCAGCGTGCAGTTCCGCGATGTGGCGATTGCGCCGGAAGATGTGGTGCCATTCCAGACGGCGTTTGAACGGCCGAGCACCGTTGGGCCGTTTGCGCAGATTATGCATGCCGCCATCGATCAAGGCATCGCGCGTGCAGCCTTTAATGACATGCTTGATTTTCTGCGCCAGCGTGCACGTCCGTGGCCGGACAGCGGTGTGGAACGCGCCAGCGATGACCCATTGACGCTCGATCGTACCGGTCGCCTTGCCGCGCGACTTAGCGCAGGTGATGCGCTGCTGGCGATTGCCGGTGACGCCGTTGACGTGGCGCAGCGCGAACCCAGTGCGGAAAACGTGGCGCTAGCTTCAGTCGACGTGGCGAAGGCGCGCGCCTGGACCACTGAAGTGTCGCTGGAGGCCAGTAATCTGCTGTTTGAACTGGGCGGATCGCGTTCCAGCCTGCGCGAACACAACTTTGACCGCCACTGGCGTAATGCGCGCACCCACACCCTGCACGATCCGGTACGCTGGAAATATCCGGCGATTGGCAACTACCTGCTGAATGGCGTGCTGCCACCGCGTCGGGGAACGATATGAGTCAAAAACAGATTCTGCTTAACGCCTTCAATATGAACTGCGTTGGGCACATTCATCACGGCATGTGGACGCATCCACAGGATCGTTCAGTGGATTTCAATTCGCTCGATTACTGGCTGGATCTGGCGCGTTTGCTGGAGCGCGGGCTATTTGATGGGCTGTTTATCGCCGATATTCTCGGTGTGTATGACGTCTATCAGCAGGGCATTGGCCTGACCGCCAAAGAGTCGATTCAGCTGCCGGTTAACGATCCGCTAATGCTGATTTCCGGCATGGCGAGCGTTACGCAGCATCTGGGCTTTGGCGTCACCGCCAACCTGAGTTATGAAGCGCCATATCCGTTCGCGCGCCGACTTTCCACGCTCGATCACCTGACCAATGGGCGCATCGGCTGGAACATCGTCACCGGTTATCTTGATAGCGCCGCGCGCGCCATGGGCCAACATCAGCTGCTGGCGCACGATCGCCGCTACGATCAGGCCGATGAGTTTCTGGATGTCACCTACAAATTGTGGGAAGCCAGCTGGCAGGACGATGCGTTGGTACAGGATAAGGCCAATCGTCTGTACGCCGATGCCAGCAAGATCAAGCAAATCAATCATCAGGGCGAGTTTTATCAGGTGCAGGGCTATCACCTCAGCAGCCCATCACCGCAGCGCACGCCGCTGCTATTTCAGGCCGGTTCCTCGACGCGCGGCGTGCAGTTTGCCGGGCGTCATGCCGAGTGCAGCTTTGTTAATGCGGCGTCCCCGGCGGCGATGCGCGAGCAATCCACGCGTCTGCGTCAGGCGGCGGTGGCTGCCGGACGCCATCCTGACGATCTGCGCATCTTTATGGGCGTCAGCGTGATTGTGGCGCCTACCGAGCGTGAGGCGCAGGAGAAGCAGCGCAGCTATCTCGACTATGCCAGCCCGGAAGCCGGCATCGCCCACTTCTCCAGCTCGATTGGGTTGGATTTGGCGGCCTTCGAGCTGGATGAGCCGATTCAGACCGGCGACACGCGCGCGATAGAATCGGTAAGCAAAGCCTTTAGCGGCTGGACGCGTCGTCGCTTGCTGGAGCAGCACGCGATGGGCAGCCGCTATCCGCTGATCGTCGGCAATCCGAGCCAGGTCGCCGATGCGTTGATCAAGTGGATCGATGAAGGCGATATCGACGGCTTTAACCTGACGCGCATCCTCAACCCGCAGAGCTACCGTGATTTTATCGATCTGGTTGTTCCGGAATTGCAGCAGCGCGGCCGCTTTAAAACCGCCTATCAGCCCGGTTCGTTACGGCAAAAAATCTTTCAACAGCAAGACCGTTTGCCCGATCGTCATCCGGCGGCACGCTGGCGCGACGGCGTTAACCTTCGTTAATTTAACCTCAGGGATCTGATATGAAAATTGCACGTCAATTCGCGCTGGCTGCCAGCGTCGCACTGCTGGCGTTTAGCGCCGTCGCTGCCGAGAACTACAGCGGACCGCTGAAAGTCGGCACCACCGCCGCCTTTGCGCCGCCGCTGGAAACAGCGGTGGCCGAAGCGAAGAAACAGGGTTTGAACGTTGAGTTGGTGGAGTTCACCGACTGGACGGCGCCAAACGTCAGCGTGGAAAACGGCGACATCGACGTCAACCTGTTCCAGCATAAGCCGTTCCTTGAGAACGCCAACCAGCAGGGCGGATTCCATCTGGTGCCTTTTGCTCCCGCCATCATCAACAATATCGGCCTCTATTCGAAAAAACATACTGCGATTGACCAGATTCCCGATGGCGGCACGGTGGCAATTGCTAACGATCCGATCAACGGCGCGCGCGGCCTGCTGCTGCTGCAAAAAGCCAAACTGATTACGCTGAAACCGGGCGCGGGTCTCAAATCGACCGTGGATGACATTGTCAGCAATCCAAAGCATCTGAAGATTATCGAAGTGGAAGCGGTGCAGCTGTCGCGATCGCTGGATGAAGTCGATTTAGCGCAAGGCTATCCGCACTATCTGCGCCTGTCGAAGACCATCGATCCCAACAAGGCCTTGCTGTTTGATGGCCTTGAGCATCCGGAATATGTGATTCAGTTCGTGATTCGTGATGGCCATCAGAACGATCCGCGCCTGGCGAAGTTTGTCGATATCTACCAGCATTCACCGGTAGTGCGCGCCAAACTGGATGACTTCTACGGCAAGCTGTATCAGCCGGGCTGGAGCCAGTAAGCATGGTTAGCCTGACGCTACCCGGCGAGCGCGATGCGTTGCTGTCACCGACGGCCGAGACGGCAGGGAGAGTGCACGTGCAGATTCGCGGCTTAAGTAAACGCTATCCCGGACAAAGCCTGGACGCATTGAAAGCGGTCGATCTGCAGGTTAAGCGCGGCGAGATTTTCGGCATTATTGGCCGCAGCGGCGCCGGAAAATCAACGCTGATTCGCTGCCTTAACCGGCTGGAAAATCCGACAAGCGGGCAGGTGGTGATTGACGGCATCGATCTCGGCAGCCTGAGCGATCGTCAGCTGGTAGATTGGCGACGTCGTACCGGCATGATTTTCCAGCACTTCAATTTGCTCTCTGCCAAAACGGTGCGTGAAAACATTGAGCTGCCGATGAAAGTGGCGGGCGTGCCTGCGGCTGAGCGGCGGCGCAAGGTGGATGAATTGCTGGCGCTGGTGGGGCTGGAACAGCGCCAGCACGCCTGGCCTGCGCAGCTGTCCGGCGGCCAGAAGCAGCGGGTCGGCATTGCGCGCGCCTTGGTGCACGATCCTGAACTGCTGCTGTGCGATGAGGCAACCTCGGCGCTCGATCCGGAAACCACGCGCGCGATTCTGGCGTTGCTGAAGAAGATCAATCAACAGCGCCACATCACCATCATTTTGATCACCCATGAGATGGACGTGGTACACGATCTTTGTCATCAGGTGGCGGTGATCGATCAGGGCGAAATTATTGAGCGCGGGCCGGTGTGGCAGGTGTATAGCGATCCGCAGCAGGAGACCACGCGGCAACTGCTGAATCCGCAATTCAGCGCGCTGCCGGAAGCGATTCAACCGCTGTTGACGCCGATGCGCCAGCGTACCGATTCGCGTCTGCTGGTGCGGCTGCGCTACACCGGACAAGGCGCGCAGCCGGATTTGGCCGCGCTCAGTACGCGCGTTGCCGGTGAGCTGACTCTGCTGTTTAGCGCGGTGGAGTGGGTGGATGGCAAACCGACCGGGCAGATGTTGCTGCTGCTGGAAGCGTGCCATGAATCTGACGCTGCGCGTGCACTATTAACCTCTGTTGCTGACCAACTGGAGATTCCGGGCTATGTCACTGGCTATTGATCGTTTATGGGTGGGGCTGCTGGATACGCTGCTGATGGTTGGCGTGTCGTCGCTGCTGGCGCTGGCCTTGGGCTTGCCGATGGCGGTGATTTTGGTGGTGACTGGACGCGGCGATCTGTTTCCCAGTCCGCTGCTGAATCGTGTGCTTGGCTGGGTGGTGAACCTGTTCCGTTCGATTCCGTTTTTGATCCTGATGGTGGCGCTGATCCCCTTTACCCGCTGGATCGTCGGCACCACCTACGGCGTGTGGGCGGCGGTAGTGCCGCTCACGCTGGCGGCAACACCGTTCTTTGCGCGTATCGCCGAAGTGAGCCTGCGTGAAGTGGATAAAGGATTGACCGAAGCGGCGCAGGCGATGGGTTTTCATCGCTGGCATATTATATGGCATGTGCTGTTGCCCGAAGCGCGGCCGGGCATCGTCAGCGGATTTACCATTACGCTGGTGACGATGATTAATGCCTCCGCGATGGCCGGCGCGATTGGTGCCGGTGGTTTGGGCGATCTGGCATATCGCTATGGTTATCAGCGCTTTGATATGCAGGTGATGCTGACGGTGATTGTGGTGCTGGTGGCGTTGGTCACGGTATTGCAGTTTTTTGGCGACAGGTTGTCGCGCAGGCTAAATCACCGCTGAAATTAAAAAAGCGCAATAAATTGCGCCGCTACGATATGTGCATGTATTTGTAGCGGCGCGATTCATCGCGCTCTGTTGACCTTCGTATTGCTATCTGATCTGCAGTTCCCCTAGCGCTGCCAGCAACGCATCGACTTTGGGAAGCAGCTGTTTGCGGCGCGGCCAGATCAGCGTTAAGGCTAAACCTTCCGGCTGCTGTTCGGGCAGAATGATCTGCAGATCGCCGCGCGCCAGCGGCTCACGTATCAACCATGATGGCATCTGCGCGACGCCAAGCCCGCCACACACCGCCTGCACTTGTGCATCCACATCGCCCAGCGCCATACGGTGCGGCACGTTGCGCCAGTGTGGATAACCATCTTCGGTAGTGAATAACCACGGTTTGGTGCTGCCATCGACGCGTTCATACAGGATCGCCTGATGCTGTAACAGCTCGCTTTCACTGTTCGGTCGACCGACGCGCGCCAGATAATCCGCTGAGGCGCAAAACACCATGCGTTCGCGACCCATCTGGCGACAGCCGAGCGAGGCGGGCAGATCGGGCGATCCGCCAATGCGCACCGCCACGTCAATTCCCTCGTCAAAGAGATCGATAAAACGATCGGAAAACGTCAGATTCAGTTCGACATCCGGATGCTGCTGACAAAAGGGAATCAACAGCGGCATCACGCTGAGGCGACCGTAAGTATTCGGCACCGCGAGGCGCAAGCGGCCAGAGGGAATGGTGCGCTGCGCCGCCAGCACCGCTTCGGCTTCAGCCAGCTCCTCCATAATGCGCAAACAGGTTTGGTAATAAGCGTTGCCAGCGTCGGTGAGTTTCAGGCTGCGCGTGGTACGCTCCAGCAGGCGCGAGCCGAGGCGTGTTTCCAACCGCGTTACGCTCTTACTCACTGCGGAACCGGTTAAGTGCAGACGCTCGGCAGCCGCGGCAAAGCTGCCGCTCTCCACGCTGGCGACAAAGGGGACGATATCTTTCAGGCGTTGATCGTGCATTGATTAGTGAACTCAGGTTGTGAATGCCGTGAATTAATGCCAGAGATAGGAATTTAATTCTCTATTAAACTCATCATTACTGAAACTGAGGAGAATTAAAATGCAAAAGCAGGCATTGATTGTAGGCATCAGCGGCGTTATTGGGCGCGCGCTGGCAGAAAAACTGCAGCGCGAAGGCTGGCAGGTAAGCGGCTTATCACGTGGACGCGGCGCGGTGCCGGAAGGCTGTCGCAGCCTGACCGCCGATCTCACGGATGCAGACGCGGTGCGTGCCGCGTTGGCGCAGGAGAAGCCGGATGCCCTGTTCTTTAGCGTGTGGTCGCGTCAGGAAAATGAGAAAGAGAACATTCGCGTTAATGGCGGCATGGTGCGTAACGTGATTGAAGCCTTGGGTGAACGCCTGAATGGCGCGCATGTGGCGCTGGTAACCGGCCTGAAGCATTACCTCGGTCCCTTCGAAGCCTACGGTAAAGGCGCGGTACCGGTTACGCCCTTCCGCGAGGAGCAGGGTCGTCAGCCGGTCGATAACTTCTATTACGCGCAGGAAGACGAAGTCTTTGCCGGTGCGGAGAAATATGGCTATCGCTGGAGCGTGCATCGTCCGCACTCCATCGTCGGTTTTGCGCTGGGTAACGCGATGAATATGGGCCAGACGCTGGCGGTTTACGCCACGTTGTGTCGCGAGCAGGGCTTGCCGTTTATTTTCCCAGGCTCGCCAGAGCAGTGGAACGGTGTTTCCGATGTGACCGATGCCGGTTTGCTGGCCGAGCAGTTGCTGTGGGCAGCGACGGCGGCCGAAGCGGCCAATCAGGATTTCAACGCAGTGAACGGTGATGTGTTCCGCTGGAACTGGTTGTGGCCACGTCTGGCGGCCTATTTCGGCGTGGAAGCGGCGGCGTATCCGGCGCAGATGATGCCGCTGGAAGGGCGCATGCAGGAAGCGGCGGACGCCTGGCGTGATGTGGCAGCGCGTTATCAGCTGCGCGAAGCGGACATTACTAAGCTCGCATCCTGGTGGCACACCGATGCCGATTTGGGCCGTCCGATGGAAGCCTTTACCGACATGAGCAAGAGCCGCAAAGCGGGCTTCACCGGCTATCGTTCCACGCTGGATTCATTCACACAGCTGTTTGATCGGCTGAAGGCGGAGAAGGTCATTCCGCAGTAAAAGCTCGCTGAATTAAAAGGGCGGTTCGCTGGAATCGCCCTTTTTTATTGCAATATGGCGGGCCAGACTTATAAAGAAAAAAGAACGGCCTAAGCCTTAGTTATATTATAACGCCATGCTAAGGCCGTTTTTGCCATTACTTTTTCTTGTAGACGATGGCGGTACCATATATTTTGTTATTGGTATTCGCTGAGGTAACAATATAAATATCGCCACCTTTTTCATCGGCCTTTTTCGACAGCTCCTCTTTAGCACTGGCAGCATCGGTTTCACCTGAGGTAGAAATCTCGCCCACCTCAACATACTGATCTTTGACCTTTTCAAACTCTACTTTTGTCATTAGCTCTGCAGCAAAGGCGCTAAATGATAATGAGCTTGCTAATAATACGAAAATTAATTTTTTCATACGTGTCCTTGGATGAGGTAAATGATGGGAATAGTTCTCTTATTGCTATTATTTTATAGTTTACAAATGTGACCTTTACCATGTGACTGCGCTAATTTTTAATCTTCTGCTTCGTGTGTCTCGCATCAAAACAATAACCTTATAGGTATTACTACTTCACTTCAGTACCACCCCATCCAGCAGAGCTATTCTGGTAGCACGCCGATGCCGATTTGGAGCGTTCTTTTTCTCATCGTCAGTGCAGCTCACAGGACCGCCTGGTCAATCCGCAATTTCATGGTTATCCCCAAAACCTCTTGCCGGTCACAATTTAATCGAACCCTCATGGTGAAAAGTGGTTGAGTCTCACAAAACATTAGAAACATTCTTGTATGGCAGTTAATCAAATGTAAATCATTAACGCATAACTCCTGACAAGGTGCTGCTGATGATTAACCGTTCCGAAGAGAAACCCATCAAGTTGAGAAACATGCTGGCCTATGGCGGCGGCGATGTTTTTGGTGGCGGCAGTTTCACGATACTTGGCCTCTGGCTAATGTATTTTTACACCACTTACGGCGGATTAAGCCCGGCAGAAGCCGGTGCCGTTATCGCTTTCGCACGGCTGCTGGACGCCTTTTTTGATCCGTTAATGGGCTATGTCACGGACCACTTCTGGCGCAATCGTCTTGGTCAGCGCTTTGGTCGCCGTGGCTTTTTCTTCCTGATCGGCGCACCGCTGGTGTTCTTCAGCTACATCATGATGTGGGTGAGCGACATGGGATTCGCTTACTACCTCGCCACATACATCTTGTTCTACGCCTGCTACACGCTGGTTATCGTGCCTTACGAAACGCTGGCGGCAGAAATGGCCCACGATTTCCATGTGCGCTCCCGTCTCACCGGCGTCCGCATGTTCTTTTCCATGGGCGCGGGCATTCTTGCCGCCTGGCTTCCAGGGGCAATTATTGCTGTGCTGGGTGATGATGCGTCATCCTCCTTCCTGTATATGGCGGTTATCTTTGCCACGCTCTTCGCTATCGTGATTTTTGGGCTCTACTTCTTTACCTGGGAGCGCGCCATTGAAATCACTGAGAAGCCTGCGCCGGTTGAGTTCAAGCGCGATATGAAAGCGCTGTTTCGTTCACTGCTCTCCACCTTCCAGGTGCGTACTTTCCGTCAGCATGTTGGCATGTATCTCGGGGCTTATGTGGCGCTCGATGTACTTGGTGCCGTGCTGGCTTATTACATCATCTTTGTCCTGGGCCATAGCGCCATCGATGCCGCTAACAGCATGACCTTTATGTCAGTAGTGCAGTTCTTCTGCATCGCGGCGTGGATTCCGTTCTGCATTCATATTGGCAACGGCGCGGCCTATAAGCTGGCGCAGTACCTGATGCTGACCAGCGTGGCGCTGTTTATCAGTTTCTACGCGTTTGGCAATAGCGCGCAGATGTGGATGGTATGGGGTGCGGCCATTGTGATGGGAATGGGACGTTCGGGGACGCAGTACGTTTGCTGGAACATCTACAGCTTTATTCCTGACGTGGATGAAATGCTGACGGGCCAGCGTCGCGAAGGCATTTTTGCTGGCGTGATGACGTTTGTGCGCAAAGCGGTGCAGGCGGTGGCGCTGTTTATCGTTGGGTTGGTACTGCAATCCTATGGTTTTGCCGGCAAAGGTGCGGTGAGCCAGCCACCTGAAGCCGTTCACGGCATCGCGCTGGTGTTTGGTATTGGCGCGCTGATCTTCCTCGTCGTCGGCCTATTTAGCGCACGCGGCTTCAGCCTGAATCGCAACAATCACGCGCTGTTAATCGCCGAGATCCAGCGTCGTCACGCAGGTGGCAATGGCGCTGAAGCGTCCGCTGAGACGCGCGCAGTGGCCGAAAAACTTACCGGCTGGCCGTGGGCCAGTTTATGGGGCAAGAACGATATTATGCAGCGCATTGATCCACGCGCTGAAAACCTTACGGCTAAAGGAAACCAGCAACATGACACGCATAACCTTTGAGATCATGCAGTCCACCATCGAACAGGCCCTGCTCAACGCTGGAATGGCGGCTAAACCCGCCGCACTGTGCGCACAAATTCATACTGAGACCAGCTGTGACGGTATTCCGTCGCACGGCCTCAACCGGGTAGCGCGCTTCGTCGATTACCTGCAAAAGGGGTGGGTTGATGCGCATGCGGTGCCGGAACGGGTAAAAAGTCTTTCCGTAATGGAAGTATGGGATGGACAGCGCGGAGCGGGCATTACCAATGCTGTTCTGGCTGTCGATCGCGCGACAGAGTTAGCGCGTGAGCACGGGATGGGGCTGGTGGCCATGCGCAACACAACGCACTGGATGCGTGGAGGCACCTATGGCTGGCGTGCGGCAGAGCAAGGCATGGCAGCGATTTGCTGGACTAACACCGAATCCTGCATGCCAGCATGGGGGGGTAAAAATACTCGCCTCGGGAATAACCCTTTTGTGATGGCGGTGCCAGGCAAGCAGGGGCCGCTGGTGCTGGATATGGCGATGTCACAATATTCGTATGGCAAGTTGCAGGTGACGCGTCTGCAAGGAGAACAGCTGCCGTATCCTGGCGGCTTTGATCAGCAAGGAAACCTGACCCGCGATCCCGCGCCCATCGAGCAATCCATGCGCATTCTGCCCACCGGTTTCTGGAAGGGCTCCGGCATGGCGATTTTGCTGGATGCGATGGCTGCGCTGCTGTCGGGGGGCAGCTGTACTGCTGAGATCGATGCTATCCAACAAGGCAGCTGTACCGGCGCTAGTCAGATCTTTATGGTGTTCGATCCCGCGCAGCTAAGCGGCAAAGCGTTTACTGAGCAGTTGGCTGAAACTATCCAGCAGTATGTGAATGGATCCGCTGTGGCGGAAGGATTTAGCAGCGTCACCTGGCCGGGTCAGCGTCAAAAAGCCACGCGTGAACGTAACAGATCGGAAGGCATTCCGGTGGATGAGGGCGTTTGGCGTGAAGTGCAGCAGTTGGCAGCGGGCGGTTGAGATGCAAGGGGGATTAAAATCCCCCTTGTTTATTTCGTCTTCACTTCAGCGTCACCCAGCGCTTCCCCACCAGCACCGTCATCGCCACAATCGTCACGATCGCCGCCAGATGCATGACAAAATCCAGCGGATGCAGATGCACCGGGTGACAAAATGCCAGTAGCGTCACCGCCATGCAAGAAACGCCCAGTCCTGCCATGGCTAAGCTGCGTACCGGATGCAGCGCGCGGGTGCGGCGCAGGCTGGCGATCATCAGCACCATCATGGGTGTGCTCACCACCAGCAGAAAGGTAAAGCAGCGCGTGCTGTCGTTGTCGTGCACCAGCGGCACTTCGCCGGGAATCTGGCTGAGGCTCATGCCCAGCCACAGCAAACCGATCGGCAGCAGCGCTTTCCAACTGATGCTGCGACGTCCAGCGATGCTCATATCAAAGGCGCTGCGGATCGCCAGCGTGCCGAGTACAAAGGCCAGCGCCAGTTGAGACATTGCCTGCAGCGCGCCGGGCTGTGCCCAATCGGTGAAACTGCGCTGCACCAATAGGCTGGCGGCAATCCCGCAGGGTAACGCCAGCAGCAGCCAGGCGAAGACGCGCCAGCCGGTAGATCGCAGCGGCTTAACCGGGCGCATCTCGCGTCCGAGTTTTTCAATTAACAGCTCATGATCGGTCATGATTGGCTCCAAAGCGGCGCAGATTGGTTAATGCGCGGTGCAGCAGCGATTTCACCGCCGACACACTTAAATTGTTATGCGCGGCCGCTTCCGTCAGGCTCATTTCGCGCAGATGCACATGTTCAACAATGTCGCGCTGACGCGCCGGTAGCTGTCGCAGATAACCGGCCAGCTCTTCCTGCGACTCCTGCCGCGGCGCAATGGGGGCGCTGGCCGCTTCCGGGAGTGCCTCGTCATTCACTTCCCACTGCTGATGACGACCCCGTCGCCGCAGTGCATCAATGGCGCGCGCCGAGATAATTGCCAGCAGCCAGGGTAAAAAAGGGTAGGCGGAATTATAGGTGTGACGCACCCGATGCACCGTTAGCAGCACATCCTGAATCACATCTTCAACCAGCGCCTCATCAGAGATCTGTTTACGCACTTGCGAACGAATCACCGGCACCAGCGCTTTTAGCAGTCGGGTATAGGCGAGCTGATTACCCGCCTGCGCCTGTTCCATTAGCGCGGGCCAACTTTCGCGCGCGCTATCGCTTGTTTGCATAATCCGCCTTGTTGTTCTTACGCCTTCTTGCTCGCCGCCTGGTTTAGCGCATTCACTACAATGCTCGGTGTCAGCACCTGCGGCAGCACTTTCGGTGGTCCGCCGTCGGCGGGGTAAACCAGATACATCGGTAATCCGCCCTGACCGAACTCACTCATGGTGTCATCCACGTCCGGGTTAAATTTAGTGGAATCTGCCACCATGTACAGCGTGCCGGTTTTGGCTAAGGCATCTTTCACCGCCTGGGTGGAGAGCGAGGTTTTCTCGTTCACCTGGCAGGTGATGCACCAGGAAGCGGTGAAATCGACGAAGATGGCTTTACCGTGTCCACGCTGCGCTGCAACTGCTTGCGGCGTCCATTTGGCTTTAATGACGTCTGCCGTAAGTTGATCGCCCGCCAGTCCCGCGCCAGGTTTCATCAGGCTGGGGAGCGGGGCGATGACCGCGACAATCAGCACTGCCGTTACCGCAAACAGCACTTTATGACTTTTACCGGCAAAGTGACGATGTTGCGCCATACCGTACAACCAGCCGGCGAAGGCGACAACGACCGAGGCTGCCAGCAAAGTGGCCAGCGCTGCGCTACCCGCCTGCTGTGCCAGCACCCACACCAGCCACGCGTAAGCGCCAAACATTGGGAACGCCAGGCCGCGTTTGAGTACATCCATCCACGCACCGGGACGCGGCAGGAATTTAGCCAGCGCCGGGAACAGTGAAACCAGCGTGAACGGCGCAGCAAAGCCGAGCGCCAATGCAAAGAAAATCACCAAGGCTACGGCAGGCGGTTGTACCAGTGCATAGCCGATGGCGCTGGCCATAAAGGGTGCGGCGCAGGGTGTCGCGACGATAATCGCCAGCGCGCCGGTCAGGGCTGAGCGCGTAAACGCACCGCGACCCACATCAACCGAGCCCCCCACACGCTGAACCGATAAGCCCACTTCAAACACGCCAAGCAAGTTAAGCGCGGCTGCAAGGATCACCAGCGACAGCAAGGCGATAACCAGCGGGGATTGCAGCTGGAAGCCCCAGCCCACCGCCGCACCACCGGCACGCGCTGCCAGTAAGATACCTGCCAGCGCCATCATGGTGACCACAACACCGAGTAAAAAACCCAAACCTTCACGGCGCGCGCTGGCGGCGTTGTCAGTATGGCGTAACAGGCCGAGCGCTTTCAGCGAGACTACCGGAAACACGCAGGGCATGAGATTGAGAATGATGCCGCCGATGAAGGCGGCCAGCATGGCGGTTAACATCGCTGGCCTCTTTTTTTAGTTAGTCTGCGGATGAGAAGCGTCGTACTGCTTAACGGCGGCAAGCGCTTTCTCGATATGCGTATCGGGGTTTCTATCCGTGTAACTCAGCAGAATGTTGCCATCGGGGGCGATCACGTATGAGGTGCGATCGGACAGGGTTTTGCCCTTCATCTGCATGGTGGTTTGGTACTGCGCCGCCACTTTCGCACCGGGATCGGCTGCTACGGTGAATTTATCGCGGCACTCCAGTTTGGAGAAGTCGCTAACCTGATCGGTATTGCCCGCAGTAACACCAATCACCGTGGCGCCCATTTTGGTGAAGCTATCAGTGGCTTCAGCAAAATCATGGGCTTCGAGGGTGCAGCCCTTGCTAAACGCCGCCGGGAAGAAATAGAGCACTACCGGGCCTTTCTGCAGCGCTTTATCCAGCGAGAAGGTCAACGGCTTACCGGCTAACGCGCCCTGCAGTTCGAAGTTAGGTGCTTTCGCGCCGACCGGCAATGCGGCACCGGCGTTGAACGCGGACAAGCCAAGTGCTGCCGTGATGGTCAGGGTACAAACGAGGGATTTCATGCGTTTCATTATCTGCTCCTGCGAAGTAGGGGAGTTCCGATTTGGGTGACTCAATCGTTCAGTTCGCTGGAGCAGAGAGGAAAGTTTCGCTAGAGAAAAATTATTTTTGCAGGCGCGCCAACATGCGCATGCTGTTCTCAAACAGGGATTCAGCGATATGCAGCGGAAAATCCTTGGACAGGGTTTTCGCCACGCGTTCAATTAGCTGCGCCATTTTGGTCGCTGTAATGGTGATGAAAGTGATAGCGGCCTCGCCAGCCTATTTCCCAACCAGCCAGGATCGTACTGAAACGTATGTGCACCGTTGGTATTGCGAGTAAGCACACCAACTCGTCCGCCGTTCATCCGGGTGATTAATTCCTGTTTCACCAGTCATTCTCCTGAGCTGGCGCAGCGTCCTCGCCTTTTTCCTGCACACCCATGCTCACATCAAGCGATTGTAAAATCTTGAATAAGGTTGCCAGCGTGGTCAGATCGGGATTGTTTTCAAAGTGAGAAATGGTGGATTGCTTGAGACCCACTTTTTGCGCCAGTTCACTTTGTGTCCAATGGTTCTTCTGTCGAATCAGCCTGACATGATTTGCAAGTTGGCGTGGACTGTAAATCATCTCGGATTCTCTTCGTAGTGAAGCATGATTGAGGACAATTATCCTCAGTAGCGGATAGAGATAACCTTATCCCTTAGAGAGGATAAAATAATGCGTATCCCCTGTAAGGGATAATGAAAGATATGTACTCGGCCATTTTTGGATAACACATTGAAATATAAGAAATAGTATTCAATCTCTAAAATGCGGCGAGTTTTTGTGGTTTTATCCCCTGACAAAACAGACTCAAGGTATGCTGGACGATGATGTCACGATTGTAAGCGGGATCGTTAGCAAAGCGGGTGAAGGGCACCAGCACCAGGCTGAGAATCGACGTCATCAGCAGCTGTGGCTCCAGATCCGCATTGAGTAATCCTTGCTGCTGCCAGCCCTCAATCAATTTTTTCACTTCATCACGCTCGCCATGACCAAAGCGCTTTTTAATGTGCTGGCCTAAACCCCCTTCGCCTTGCATCACTTCCTGCATCCACAGCGGGGCAAACCAGTTGTAAGTGGTGACAATATCCGCCACTTCACGGATAAAGGCGCTAAAAGTGGTGACAGGGTCACGTGGGTCGTCCATGAAGTGGGAAACCAGCCGCTGACGTAACGGTAAGAAACGCTCCTCAACCACAATATCCAGTAGCGATTCACGTGATTGAAAATAGTAATTGAGCATCGCCGGGCTGACACCTGCTTTGCGCGCAATCGCATTGAGCGATGTCTCGCCAATACCGCTTTCAGCATACAGCTCCAGCGTGATATCCAGCAGGTGTTCGCGCTGCTGCACGTTGATCGCACCGCCGCGTGGACGACCAGGGCGGCGTGGTTTGGCAGCATTGGCCATTTTGTCAGCAGGGACTTTTTGTGCGGTCATCTTTACGCGCTCACTTGATTCATGTCAGACTGCGATCAATATTAATTGTGTATTTAATTAATTTCAATTGGTGTCTGTTATGAAACCCCAAACACGCGTGCCGCAGTCGGATCGCGGGGAGGAGAATCCTCCTTCCGTCCGTTTATTGATGAGCGCTTTATTACTGGTCATGCTGCTCGCTGCATTGGATCAAACCATTGTCTCAACCGCATTGCCCACCATTGTCGGCGAACTGGGTGGATTGGATCGCCTGTCGTGGATCGTTACCGCCTATATGCTGGCCTCCACCATCGTGGTGCCGCTGTACGGTAAGTTTGGCGATTTGTTTGGCCGTAAAACTGTGCTGCAAATCTCGGTGGTGCTGTTCCTTATCGGCTCGGCGCTGTGCGGTCTGGCGCAGAATATGGAGCAGCTCATCTTCACGCGTGCGCTGCAAGGATTGGGCGGCGGCGGCTTGATGGTAGTGAGTATGGCCGCCGTCGCGGATGTCATTCCAGCGCAGGATCGCGGCAAATATCAGGGCCTGTTTGGCGGCGTCTTTGGTTTGGCGACGGTTATTGGTCCGCTGCTGGGCGGTTTTATCGTGCAGCACGCCTCATGGCGCTGGATTTTCTATATCAATCTGCCGCTAGGCTTGTTTGCGTTGGTGATCATCAATGCGGTGTTCAAAACCGACAATAAGCGCAAACCGCACGAGATTGATTATCCCGGTGCGGTATTTCTTAGCATGGCGCTGGTCGGCATCACGCTGTTCACCAGCGAAGGCGGCACCTTGCGCGCCTGGTCCGATCCGCTGCTGTGGTGCATTCTGGCGTTTGGTGTAATTGGGGTGATCGGCTTTATTTATGAAGAACGCCGTGCGTGGGAACCGATTATTCCTCTATCGCTGTTCCGCAATCGCAGCTTCTCGCTCGCCAGTTTGATGGCGTTTATCGTCGGTATGTCGCTGTTTGGTAGCGTCACTTTTTTACCGCTCTATTTGCAGGTGGTAAAAGGATCAACGCCGACAGAAGCAGGCTTACAGCTGCTGCCGTTGATGGGAGGATTACTCATCACCTCCATCGTCAGCGGGCGCATTATTAGCCGCACCGGCAAATATCGCCTGTTCCCGATTGCTGGCACCTTGCTGGCCACCATCGGCATGGGGCTGCTCACCACGCTGACCCTTTCTGCACCGCTGTGGCATATCTATCTGTTTGCCTGCGTATTGGGCATGGGAATGGGGATGGTGATGCAGGTATTAGTGCTAGCGGTGCAGAACACGGTGACGCCAGACAGCATTGGCGTAGCAACTTCATCCGTAACGCTGTTCCGTTCAGTTGGCGGTTCGATTGGCGTAGCGCTGTTTGGTGCAGTGTTTAGTCAGGTGCTGAAATCGGGTCTGACGACGCTGGTGGAGCAAGGCAAAGCGCTGCCGCGCGCGCTCGATCCCAATGCCGTGCATCAACTGCCGTATGACGTACAGCAAGCCTATCTTCAGGTGTTTGGCGGTGCGGTGCACGCTGCCTTCCAAATGGCGACCGGCGTGATGTTGCTGGCCTTTGTGCTTTCACTGTTTCTGCCAGAAGCGCCGCTGCGGAAGAAAAACACAGCGGCATAAATACGGCTTATAAAACGCCCGCGCGCTGCTGCAATTTTTTCACCGCTTGCGCAGCGTCGCGGCCGAGTTCCGCTAGATCGCACCCCGGGATGACGTCATCCTGCATCAGCAGTTTCCCATCACAGATCAGCGCTTTTAACCGGGCGCGTCCGCCGCTGGCAACCGGGCCGATGGCGATATCGTGCAGGCCGAAATAGCGCGGATCGTCGAGACGGTAGACGGCGATATCGGCGGCCATGCCTGGCGCAATATGACCGGTGCGCAACCCCAATACCTGCGCACCACCGGACGTGCCCCAGCGCACTACGTCTTCAATACTGGCAGCATCGCCACCGCCCTCATAGGTTCCGCCCGCATAACGCGGCTGCGCCAGCATACCTTTGCGTACGCGCTGTAACTGCCAGGCAGCATGGGTTTCGCTTTGCATATCTGCCGCTTCGTTCGATGCAGCGCCATCCACGCCAATGGAAATTTTCACGCCGGCATGTTCCAGCGCCACTAAATCGGCAATGCCGCTGCCAAGACGCGCGTTACTTTGCGGGCAGTGTGCGATACCGCTACCCGCTGCACCCAGCATGGCAATCTCTTCCGGCAGTAGTTTCACCAGATGCGCGAACCAGACATCGTCGCCAATCCAGTCATGCTCAGCGCAAAACTGCAGCGGTGTCATGCCAAATTTCGCCTGGGCGGCGTCGAGGTAATCAACGGTTTCGGAGAGATGACTGTGCAGGCGAATGCCGAGCTGGCGAGCCAGGCGCGCGCTTTCACGCAGCTCCTGCGGGGTGGTGGAGTGCAGGGTGGTGGTGGGCGCCATCACGATGCGGCGCATCGCCCGATCGTGCGGTTGATGATAGCGCGCCACCAGGCGATCAACATCAGCCATCATGCTGTGGAAATTTTCCGGACGTAGCGCGGTGGGCAAGTCGCTCTCCAGCCCGCGCGTTTGCGTCGCGCCGCCGCGACACAATACGAAACGCACACCGAGTTTCGCGGCCTCTTCAAACAGGATGTCGGCACCGTCAAACGGCATATCGGGCCAGTAGAGATAGTGGTGATCGGCGATGGTGGTGCAGCCGGAACGTACCAGCTCGACCAGGCCGACGCGCGCGGCAATGCGAAATGTCCCTTCATCGAATGCGCCGCGAAAACGATACGGCGTCGCTGCAAGCCAGCCACCAAGGCTAAGATTCAGACCCTGCGGCTCGCCTTTAAGCAACGATTGAAACAGATGATGATGCGTATTGACCCAGCCGGGATACACCACGCAATCACGCGCGTCGATCACGGTTTCCTCACTGACGGCGTTGAGTTCACCCAACGCCACAATCAGGCCATCGCGGATGCGAATATCGCGCGCGCTGCTGCGTGGATGCTGTTTGTCGCCGGTCAGTATCGCAGCACAGTTTTTAATTAACAGTTGGCTCATGTCACCTCACTCCGCTTTTGCCGGGACGAACTGCGTGCTAAAAGCACTCTGCCAATCGGTTGAGGCTTTTAGCAAACCGGCGTTGACCATAAAGTCACGCGTCGCCTGCCAACGTTTATCCGTCATCACGCCCAGCCCCTGTTTCGCGGCATCGCCGCCGTCAATCAGGTGCAGCGCTTTCATTTGTGACACGCCAAAGGCCAGAATGGCATCGGTCATTTGCGGGTTCTCTTTTTTGATCAGTGCATTCCCCGCCGCCGGATTGGCGAGGTAAGATTTCCAGCCTTCCATCGATGCGGTGACAAAGCGCTTCATCACGTCGGGCTGTGTTTGCAGCAAATCGTCACGCGTAACCAGGATGCCGCCGTACGCCGGATAGCCATAATCGGCAAACAGATAGAATTGGCTGTCGGGCTGGACGGCTTTGATTTGCTGAACTTCAGAGGTGGCGTAAGCCTGCTGCGCGGTGTTTTTATCGGCGAGGAAAGGTTGCATGTTGAAGGTATAAGGGCGCGCCTGACCATCCTGCAGCTGATATTTACCTTTGAGCCACGGCCACCAGCTGGCTTGACCACTGGCTGACACCAGCACGGTTTTGCCCTTGAGCTGATCCAATGACTTCACATCGCCATGGGTAACAATGCCTTGCGGATCGAACTGAAACGGCGCGGCTATCGCTTTGAGTGGGAAATGGCGTTCAACGCCCTGTAACACTTGCAGGTCATAGCTGACGATCACATCGGCGCGATTCGCCAGCAGCAGTGTCATGTTATTCAGCTGCGGGCCGCCGGAGCGCACCTCAACGTCCAGCCCATATTTCTTATAGATGCCCGTCGCGACAGCCTGGTAATAGCCGCCTTGCTCCGCCTGCGCGACCCAGGTGGTTTGCAATACCAGTTTGTCTGCGGCATGCGACAGTGCAGAAGTGCTCAGTAACGCAATAAATAAAGAGAAACGGAAACGCGACATTGTCATAAAACCCCCAATAAACGTTGAGTTTGTTGTCGTCATCAGGGGATGCCAGCGTATGACATGCATCACGGCGCCTAAAAGCACCGCCCCCTGACGAGGTACAGCTATTGCTGTAGAGCAATGTCCTGCGTGAATCTGATGTCACGCTGACCGCTTATACTCAGTGGGGATTTAGCAAACGGCGTGCCATTGATATAACCCTTTGAATAAATTCTCTTTACAGCAACAAGGCAGTCACATTTCTCTCAGCCGCTGCGCGTTAAGGATGCATGCTTGCACTTTTTGCACCGGCTTTGTGCAGACAGGATGCGTCACTTCCTTTAAATCATTGATTGTGCGTGCTATATCGAGCTGGCACAGGCTTTGCTTGGCTTAAAGTGAGTAGAAGCTGTCAGCCGTGGTTTCATTCGGTGGGTCATTGCTCGATCGCCTGTTGCATTCGCCAGGCGCGGGGATGACCGCCTTTTGCCGGCAGGTCATCCGTTATTGCTCAATAACGAGGTGCACTAATGGAAAAGACCACTTTTGCTATGCATGAACTGACCAAAGAATCGCGCATGGGCGCGCGCGGCATCGAAGCGGCGCGCGATGTGCGCATCATCGATCTCTCCAATTTTGCCGAACGTAAAGCGGAAATTGCCGATCAACTGTGGCAGGCCGCCACCGAAATTGGCTTTTTCCAGGTTTCCGGACACGGCATTCCACTCGACGACATCACTGCGGCTTTTGCTAATGCAGAACGCTTTTTTGCGTTGCCGCAAAGCGCTAAAGCTCGCCATCCGCTGCGCCGCAATGCGGGCTGGGAATATCGCGCACAAATTCGTCCTTCCACCGGCAAACCCGATCAAAAAGAGTCATATCAGGTAACGCGTCCGCGTATGGAAGGTTTATGGCCTGATGACGTTTTGCCCGACTTCCAGCACGATGTGCTGCAGTTTGAACGTCAGTGCTGGGAAGTCGGCATGCGTTTGCTTTCATGTTTTGCTCTGAAGCTAGGGTTCCCCGACGATTTCTTCGCTAAAGCGCATGAGCCTTCGCGCGAGACCTACCAAAGCACGCTGCGTATGCTGCATTATTTTGCCATCAGCGGTGAGCCAGATGGTCCGTGGCGCGCCGGTGCGCATACCGATTTTGATTGCCTGACGTTGCTTTTCCAGCGCGATGGGCAGGGCGGTTTGCAGGTGTGTCCGGGCAGAGAGATGGAGGAGCAAATATGGACGCCGATCCCGCCGCTCGAAGGCGTAATCACCTGTAATATCGGCGATATGTTAATGCGCTGGAGTGACGATAAACTGCCGTCAAATTTCCATCGCGTCAGTAATCCGCTGCCGGGAGAATCGGTGCCGGCGCGCTACAGCCTGGCATTTTTCTGCCAGGCCAATGAAGATGTCATTATTGAGGGACCGGAGAAAAAATATCCGCCTATTTCCGCGCAGGATTATCTGGCCCAGCGTATTAGCGCGAACTTCTCCGGCAAGTATTAAACTTACAGTTGTAAGCCGAAATTGATGCCATTCTGTGCAGGAGAACAAATATTCTCCTGCACAAAAAATTAGCAGTGTGGAAAATAGATTTTTAACTCAAATACAAGATGTTACCGAAGCGTAAACTTAGGTAAAACCAAGCGGCAATTAAAAGATTTCAGCGCGAGGCTATTTATTTCTGCAACTTCTTTACGGTATAAATCACTCATCCCAGTTTCCCTCAGCGAAAACACCAACACATGATCAATTCTGCCGCCAGCAAAGTTATCGCCTGCCTGTTTATTTTCACCCTGGCCGGTTGTTCTTCTAAGTCTTCGCATGTGCCTGCTGAAGAGAGCGTTGATACCTCGGCAGAGGGCGGCAAGCAGCCCGATTTAATTCCGGTGATTGCCGCACTGCACGATCAGATGCATTCGTGGGAAGGGACCAAATATCAGTGGGGCGGCACGCAATTAACCGGTGTTGATTGCTCCGGATTTGTCTGGCGCACGCTAAAAGATCGCTTCAATATTCCAATGGATCGCGTCACCACCAAAGAGTTAATTGCCATGGGCAAGCCGGTGGATCAAGCGCATTTACAGCCCGGCGATTTAGTCTTCTTCCGTATTAAACGCGAGCTGCACGTCGGCTTTTATGACACCGATCATCAGTTCCTGCATGCGTCAGTAAGCCAAGGTGTTATGCGCTCATCGTTAAATAATCCGTACTGGAAATCGGTTTATTTAGAGGCACGACGCTTGCCGAAAGAACAGAACTCTCAGATTAGTTTCAATTATAAAAACAAAGTCTGAATCGAGGTGCGCATTAATGCGCACCTCCGGGAATTGGGGCGCCATTTATGGCGTAATGCCGATCAGTTAAGCGCTGAGCGACTTTCGTTCGCCATCGGCTGAGGCAGTTTCAGTCATGCCGTGCGGCGACCGAGCAGAGGACGCCTGGCCGCGCCCTCTGCACTCCCGGGCCCTGCGCCAGCCCATCCCGCCGCTTCGCGGTGCCTTCGCTCCCTCGCAATTCCTGACGGACCGGCGGCGATTCGCTCCTGCTCAGCGCCGCCTCTCGCCGCATCCCTGCGGCTCGCCCTGGAATCCCTCACTCGCTCAGCGGGCTGGGATGTCGCCTCAACACCCGCGCTGCAGC